>JANOAY010000911.1:0-6069 GCA_031411375.1 Pedosphaera sp.
CTCTACCCGGGCGAGAGGGCCGGGGTGAGGGCGGGCGTGAACAAGCAAGACCCGCACGATGCAATCAAGGAGCGCCGCCGTTTTTGAATCCTGAAAGGATTCGGATAAATCAGCCCAGCGTTGCGTCGCCGAGACGCTACGCTGGGTGGTGGCGTAATGAATTCCTCAACTCTGAAAGAGTTGCATCATCAGGCCCACGTGAGGAAATCGTGATGCAACCCTTTCAGGGTTGGAAAAAATCTTGGAACACCGCACCCAGGGTAGCCTCGCCGACTCGGCAACCCTGGGCTGGATGATTCAATCCTTTCAGGATTGCGGCTCACCCGCACTGCGCCTTTTGCCGCAGCGCGTGATCCACCAGCACCAGCGCCGTCATCGCCTCCACCATCGGCACGGCGCGCGGGAGGACGCACGGGTCGTGACGGCCACGGCCTTTGAGCGTCGTGTTCTTCAAATTCACATCCACCGTCTCCTGCTCGTGCATCACCGTGGCCACGGGCTTGAAGGCCACGCGGAAATAAATCGTCTCGCCGTTCGAGATGCCGCCCTGCACGCCGCCGGAACGGTTGGTCAGCGTGTGAACTTTGCCGCCGCGCGCGCGGAACGCATCGTTGTGCTCGCGGCCCGTCATCAAAATGCTGCAAAAGCCGGAGCCGATCTCGAAGGCCTTCGACGCGGGCAGACTCAACATGCCCTTGCCCAAATCGGCTTCGAGCCGATCAAACACCGGCTCGCCCCAGCCCGCAGGAACACCGCGCGCCACGCCCTCGACAATGCCGCCCACGCTGTCGCCCGCGCGGCGCATTTTCTCAATGAGCCGGATCATCTTCTCCGCCGTGGCCGCTTGCGGGCAGCGCACGATGTTGGACTCAATGTCCTTCACCTTCACCGTCTCGGGATTCACGTCGGCGATGATGCGCTGCACCTGCTTCACGTATCGAGCACTTCCACGCCGAAGCGTTCGCGCAAAATCTTTTTTGCAATGGCCGCCGCCGCCACGCGCCCGATGGTTTCGCGCGCGCTGGAACGTCCGCCGCCCTGCCAGTTCCGGAAACCATACTTCGCCTGGTAAGTGTAATCCGCGTGCGAGGGACGGAACTTCGTGGCCATCTCGCTGTAGGCTTCGGGTCGCGCGTCGGTGTTTTTCACCCACATGCTGATCGGCGTGCCGAGCGTCTGGCCCTCGAAGGTGCCGGAGAGAATCTGCACCGTGTCGCTCTCCTTGCGCGGCGTGACGATCTTCGACTGGCCGGGCCGGCGACGATCCAGGTCGGGCTGGATGTCTGCCTCCGTGAGCGCGAGGCGCGGCGGGCAGCCGTCCACGACGACGCCGACGCCCCCACCGTGCGACTCGCCCCAGGTGGTGATGCGAAAAAGATGACCAAACGAATTGCCCATGCGCGGAGCGTCGCAAAAAAATCGGGGGCAGGTCAAATCAGGGAAAGAAGAGGACAAACTCCAAATCCCAAAAACCAAATCCCAAATAAATTCCAACCACTAAGTTCCGACTGCGCTGGGTTCAACAATGTATCGCGCTCACTCAGACGTAGGAAATGAGGCGCTATTGTAGTGTCCCACAAATAGCTGGGCATAATCTTGGGGCGTCAAAGCATGGCCGGATGCCCCGCAAGAGTATGCCCGTCGTTTTATCCGAACCCGAACTGACCCGACTTCAAGAATGGTTGCGTGCCGGTTCAACTCCACAGCAAGTCGCCTTGCGTTGCCGCATCCTCCTTGGGGCGGCCGCGGGTCCGCGGGACAAACAAATCGCCCAAGGCTTTGGTGCTGTGCGTGGATGAGAAGAGCCAGATTCAGGCGCTGGACCGGACGCAACCGGGCCTGCCGCTCAAGAAAGGCCGCTGCGGCACCGTGACGCACGACGACAAAAGGCACGGCCCCACCACGCTCTTTGCCGCCTCGCAGGTGGTGGAAGGCGAGGTCATCGGCGAGTGCTATCCACGTCACCGGCACCAGGAGTTTTTGAAATCGTAGCGCGCGGCGCGTGGGAACGCTGAAGCGGCGTGAACGCCGCGCTCCAATCACGCTTCGACAAGCTCGCGGCCACATCGTTCCAGCTCAGCTTTTTCCCGCCGGGCTGGAAGTCGCGGCTCAAGGGCAGCCAAGGATGGCTGCCGCCACATTCGGTCGTGTCCATGAATGCCGGTGAGGTCGGGATGCGTCAGTGAGTGACGCATTTATGAAAACGCATTCGCTCTTCAAACATTTCGCGGCTCTCGTCGGAGCCGTCACCTGGCTCGCCACTTCCGCATTCGCGGCAGAAAACCCGTTCCTCGGTCGCTGGGCGTTGACCATTCCCGGCGGTGGCGCGGGCTGGCTCGGCATCGTGGAGACGAACGGCGAATTGAAGGGCAGCATCCTCTGGGGCGGCGGCAGCGTGGTGCCGGTCACGACCGCAAAAGTGAACGGCGACACGCTCACTGTCACGCGCGTCAGCCAGACACGGCAGCGTGATGCCGAGGGCAGAACCGTGGTGAAGAAAACCACCGAGACGATCACGGCCAAACGCGACGGCGATAAACTCAACCTCGCCACCGCGACCACCGACGACGAAGGCAAGCCGCGCGGGAAGACGGCTGAGTTCACCGGGAAGTTCATTCCTCCCCTGCCCTCCGCGCCTGACTTGGCGAAAGTGAAATTCGGCGAACCCATTTCGCTCTTCAGCGGCACGGACATGATTGGCTGGAAGACGATGGGCAACGCCCCGAGCGCGTGGAAAGTCGAGGACGGCCTGCTGCGCAACGTCGTCGTGCCGGGCCAGAGCTACGCGAATCTCCGCACCGTGCGCGAGTTCGAGGACTGTAATCTCCAAGTCGAGTTCCGCGTGCCCACGAACGGCAACAGCGGCATCTACCTGCGCGGCATTTACGAAATCCAGGTCGCGAACTCCTTCGGCAAGAAGAACGACAACCACAATTGCGGCGCGCTCTACAGCCGCATCCTGCCGAGCGCGAACGTCTCCAAGCCGCCGGGCGAATGGCAGACCTTCGACATCACGCTCGTGAACCGGCATCTGACCGTGATTCACAACGGCGTGAAGACCATTGATAACCAGCCCGTGCTCGGCTGCACCGGCGGCGCGCTCTGGTCGGATGAATTCAAGCCCGGCCCGATCTACCTGCAAGGCGATCACACCGACGTGGACTATCGGAAGATGGTGCTGCGCCCGGTGGTGAAGTGATTTGCGCTGTCACTCCACCTCGATGCTCACCGGGCAATGATCTGAACCGGGCACGTCTTTCAGGATGTTCGCGCGCGCGAGACGCGGGCGCAGGACGCGGCTGATGAGGAAGTAGTCGAGACGCCACCCGATGTTCCGCGCGCGCACGCCGGGCATCCGGCTCCACCAAGTGTAATGTCCCCCGTCCCGCTCGAACTCGCGGAAGCTGTCCACGAAGCCGGCCTCGACAAAGGTGGTGAACCCGGCGCGTTCCTCGGGCGTGAAGCCGTGGTTCTTCAGGTTCGCCTTGGGGTTCGCGAGATCCATTTCCTGGTGCGCCACATTCATGTCGCCGCAGACGATGACGGGTTTCTTCCGCTCCAGCTTCTTCAAGTAGGCGAGGAAGTCGCGGTCCCATTGCTGGCGGTACGGGAGACGGGTGAGTTCGCGCTGGCTGTTGGGGACATAAACATTCACCACGAAGAAGTCGGCAAACTCCGTGGTGAGCACGCGGCCTTCGCGGTCGTGATCGGCGTGATTGATGCCAGTGGTGACGGACAGCGGCGGCGTGCGGCTGAAGGTGGCGGTGCCGGAGTAGCCTTTCTTCTCGGCGCAATTCCAGTGCGTGACGTAGTGCGCGGGCCACAACACCTCCACGTCATCGGGGGTGCATTTGGTTTCTTGCAGGCAGAGGATGTCCGGCTGCTCGGCGGCGAGGAATTCAAGGAAGTTCTTGCGGAGGACGGCGCGGAGGCCGTTGACGTTCCAGGAAATAAGTTTCATGTCGCGGCGCGCAGTGAACGCGGAGCGAAGCGCGGAAGCAAGCCGCGCGGGGAGAGTTCAGTGCGGACGCGGCGCGGCGGCCTCGGAGGGCGGTGCGGGGCGAAGTTTCGCGCGGATGATTTCGCTGGCGGCCTGGATGGACTGCTGCGGCTTGGCGATGCGCAACCAGACGCCGAGCACCTTCTTCTGCGGCGTGAAGCTGCAGTTATGTTCTTTGATCCGATAACGGGCTGACATAGCTCAGTAAAATAAATCCAGCGCGATGCACGCACTACGCAACCGCCGGGAATGTGCGCAGTGAACCAAGTATCCCGCGCGGCGTCAACGTGTGGAAAAAAGAGGGGCAGTTGGGAGCGCCGGTCTTCGCCCACACGCCGGGCGCTGCGAGTTGAAGCGAATGTTGCCAGCCGGGCCGGAAAGTGCCAATTTCCAGTCACGCTCCAGCTTATGAAAACCAAACTCGTTCTGCTCGTGGTGCTGCTTTTCACCTGTTCATCCGTGGTGGCGCAATTCACTACCAACTCGCCGCTGCACGTCACGCGGTTCAATCACGCCGGCACGCTCATCTGGTCAAACCAGCTTTGCCCCGAGACGCCGGTTTATGAAATCCAGCGGGCCAGTTCGCCGACCGGCGCCTGGCAGCACCATTTGTTCGTCACGAATTCTTCCCAAGTTGTCCTCAGCAATTCCTTAGGCACGGCGGCAGGCGCGGTCTTCCACCGCCTCGCGCTGGTCGGCGATGCGCCCATGACCTTTAACTACGAGTACAGCGACGGCGGGGACTTCGGCTGCGTAACCGCCACCGGACAAATCCGCTTCGGCCTGCTTAACTCCGTCAGCAATTTCTGGCAGATGTCGGTGGAAGATTTTTGCGGCGGTGGACTCCATCCCTCCGGCACCGGCGTGCTCTACGGCGGACTCACGCGCGATTCGCTCGGCAATTATTTCGTCCGCCTGCGCTTCAACAATTTCTCCGAAGGCTACTTTCTCCAAGGCACGCTGCACCGCACGAACGTCAACGGCCAGTGCGTTTACGACCGCATGACCGGGCAGTTGTATCTGTCGGGTTTTGCCGGTGAGACGCCGCTGGGCCCGTTCACTGCCACCCGCGTGCCGTGAGGGAAAAACCTGTTGACCCTCCCCCGCCCTTTTCCTAGCTTCCGCGCCCGATGAATTTTGTGGCCAATGTTTTCGTAGTCGTCGTTCTCTGAACGGCGGCTTCGACTCGTTGCCCGAAAGCCGCCCGCCGTTCCACAAGGACGCGGGATTTTTAATTTATGCGACACACAATTTCGATTCTGGTGGAGAACAAGTTCGGCGTGCTCACGCGCGTGTCCGGCCTGTTCAGCGGCCGCGGCTACAACATTGACACGCTCAATGTCGCCCCCACCCAGGACGCCGACACCTCGCGCATGACCATCGTGACGCGCGGCGACGCCGCGACCATCGAGCAGATCGTCAAGCAGTTGAAGAAGCTGGTGAACGTGCTTGAGGTTCAGGATTTCGCCGAGGGCGAATTCGTGGACCGCGAACTGGTGCTCGTGAAGGTGGGCGTGGACTCCAAGTCCCGCGCCGAGGTCATGCAAATCACCGACATCTTTCGCGCGAAGATTGTGGATGTGCAGCCCAAGAGCCTGACCGTGGAAATCACCGGCAACGAAAGCAAGGTGGAGAAGTTCCTGCACCTGATGACCAGCTTCGGCATTCTCGAACTGACCCGCACCGGCAAGGTCGCGATGGCGCGGAAGTGAACAGGAGAAAACTAAATTTGGAACTCAAGAACTCAGGAATGAAGCAAGTGCAAAACTTAGCCTTGTCTTCCTTGTCTTGTTTCCTGAGTTCCTGAGTTCCAAATTCATCACCAAAAAAATTTATGGCAAAAGTCTATACCGACAAGGACGCCGATCTCGGCGTGTTGAAAAACAAAACCCTGGCCGTCCTCGGCTTCGGCTCGCAGGGCCACGCCCACGCGCTGAATCTCAAGGAGAGCGGCATGAACGTCATCATCGGCCTCTACGAAGGCTCGCGCTCGATCAAGGTCGCGCGCGACAAGGGCTTCGAGGTCGTCTCGGCCGCCGAGGCCGTGAAGCGCGCCGACGTGATCTTCG
>JANOAY010000912.1:0-3445 GCA_031411375.1 Pedosphaera sp.
GGCGGCGGCGTGGGGACTCGCCCAGCTTCAGCCAGATTCCGACTTCCTCGTCCGCCAGCACTACCATGGCCCAGCGGGTGAGAATTACCCGAGCATGGGTTGGGCGGCGGCCAAGCTGGCCGGGCTGCCCGTGACGCGCGCGCCGGAGGGACGCACGGCGGAGCGCTGGGTTAATTACTACGGCGGTCCCGAGACCGTGCCCAGCGTGAGCTACAGCCAGGCGCTGTATCCTGAGGGCGTGCCGGCCGGATTTTTCCGGAACAAGTTTGTGGTCGTGGGCGCGCGGCCGATGAGTGGCAACTTCAACGAGCGGCGCGACGAGTTGCGCAGCTCCTTCACCACGTGGAGTGATCGGTTCATCTTCATGCCCGCCGTCGAAGTTCATGCCACCATGCTGCTGAACCTCGTGCGGCAGGACTGGCTCCGGCGCACGGTGCCGGCGGTCGAGTGGGCCATCTCGCTGCTGGTGGCGCTGCTGTTTGGCGCGGGGTTGACCCGCTTCCGTCCGCCGGTGGCACTCATCATCGGGCTGGTTGGCATCGCGTTCACCACCCTAGTGGCGCTGCTGCTGTTCGGCGCGCAGCGCCTTTGGTTTCCCTGGCTGGTGGTGGTGGGGATACAGATTCCCGCCGCGCTGCTGTGGTCGGTGATCTGCAAGTCGGTCGAGTGGTGGTTGCAGAAGCTGAAGATGGAAAAGGAGCGGACGCAGGCCGAACATCGCATCCGGGAACAGGCCGCACTCCTCGACAAGGCGCAGGATGCGATCTTCGTCCACGACTTTGAATGGCAGCTTCTCTACGCCAACAAGAGCGCCGAGAGGCTCTACGGTTGCAGCGTCGAGGAGATGCTTGGCGCCGTCCTGGAGCAAAGCCGGGAAAACAGCGCCGACGATCGCATGGTGACGGCCGTTCAGGCGGTGCTCGACCACGGCGAGTGGAGCGGCGAACTGGTCCAGCAAACCAAGGCGCGGGCGGAGATCGTGGTGGACAGCCGCTGGACGCTCCTGCGCGACGAGGCCAACGAGCCCAAGGGCATTCTCGTCATCAACACGAACATCACCGAAAAGAAAAAGGCGGAGCGCAAGATTCTGCAGCAAGCCGCGCTGCTCGATAAAGCGCAGGACGCCATCTTTGTGCAGAACCGGCTTGGACTCATCACCTATTGGAACAAGAGCGCCGAGCGGCTATACGGATGGTCGGCCGAGGAGATGGGTCGCTCCGGGGATTCGTTGAGCTTCATCGATCTGGACGGCGCTCGCGTGGACGAGGCCCGTGAAATGGTGCTCGCGAAGGGTGAATGGGCAGGGGAACTGCGGCAGAAGAACAAGGCCGGCGTGGAGGTGATGGTGGACAGCCGCTGGACCCTGGTGGCGGATGGCTCCGAAGGCGGGTATTCCATCCTGTGCATCAACACCGACATCACCGAGCGAAAGAAGATCGAGAACCAGTTTCTCCGCACCCAGCGCATGGAATCCATCGGCACGCTCGCCGGCGGCATCGCGCATGATCTCAACAACGTGCTCGCCCCGATTCTCATGGGCGCGGAGATGTTGCGCGGAACATCCCTCGATCCCATGTCCGCCAAGCTCATCAGCACCATCGAGTCCAGCGCCAAGCGCGGACGCGACATGGTGAAGCAGATCCTCGGCTTCGCCCGCGGACAGAGCGGCGAGCAATCCGTCCTCCAAATCAGCCACCTGATGAAGGAGATGGACAAGATCATGCGGGAGACTTTCCCCAAGAACATCCAGACCAAGCTGACTTTCGGCGGGGAGCTCTGGCCCATCCTGGGCGACGCCACGCAACTGCACCAGGTGCTGCTGAACCTGTGTGTCAACGCCCGCGATGCCATGCCCGAGGGCGGCTTGATTCATCTCAAGGCCGAGAATCTCACGCTCGACGAGGCCGCGGCGCAGAAGCTCGTGGGCGCCGGGCCCGGTCCTTATCTGCTGCTGAGCGCCTCCGACACCGGCACGGGTATGCCGCCCGAGGTCATGCAGAAAATCTTCGAGCCGTTCTTTACCACCAAGGAAGTGGGCAAGGGCACCGGCCTCGGCCTGTCCACCACCATCACCATCATCAAGAACCACCACGGCGTGCTTGATCTGGAGAGCACGGTGGGCAAGGGGACCACGTTCAAGATTTATCTCCCGGCCGATCCGTCGGCCTCCGTCGCCGTCCACGAGGCGCCGGACCGGGCGAAGCTTCGCGGTCGCGACGAGCTAATCCTCGTGGTGGATGACGAGCCGGCTGTGCGCGAGATGGCCGAGGCGACGCTGATCCAGAATGGGTACCGCGTCGTCTGCGCTGGCAACGGCAGCGAGGCGCTCGAAACCTGCGCCGAAGCGAAGGAGAAGATTTCCCTCGTGCTCATGGACATGGCGATGCCGGTGATGAACGGCAGCATGGCCATGCGCCTGTTGCGCCGTCAGCACCCTGCCATCAAACCCGTGGGCATGAGCGGCCAGCCGCAGCCGGAGAAATTCAAGGAACAGTTCGGCAACGTGCCCTTCCTCACGAAGCCCTTCACCACCGACCAGCTCCTCGAGACGCTCCAGCGCACGCTGGCACCTTGAAGTTACGGCAGGCCTTCGCGGTTTCCCGCCGCTCAGTCAGGGGACTCCAAACTTTCCTTTTACCCCTGGCGAATTCCGCCGATGGAGGTGGAGCTATGACAAACAGTAAAGACGGTACCGTGAACGCCATTGTTTTGGCGCTGCTCGCAATGTTGCTGCCCGACTTGCCTCTTACCGCCGCCCCGGCTGAGGGTGTCAGCACGTTGTTGAGCGCCGAAGGTATCGTTGAGTTTTCACGATCTGGCGCAACTGCCTGGCAGGCCGCGCAGCCTGGCCTGACTCTGGCGGTGGGCGACCGTCTCCAGACCGGCCGCCGCAGTCGCGCCACCGTGCGGCTGGCGGATCTCAGCGTCTTCCGACTGAACGAACTGTCCACGCTCCAGATTCTCAACCCGGTTTCCAAGGAGAAGCGATCCATGATCGATCTCAAGAGCGGCTCGACTTATTTCTTCAGCCGCGAGAAGCCGGCGGATGTGCAGTTCCGCACGCCGGTGATGGCGGGAGCGATTCGCGGCACGGAGTTTCTTTTGCAGGTGACCGAGAACGGCGAGAGCCGGCTGACGCTCGTGGATGGCGAGGTCGAGCTGAGCAACGAGCACGGCCAGGTGGTGCTCAAGAGCGGCGAGGAAGGATCCGCTGTCGCCGGCCAGGCGCCGAAGAAGACCGCGGTCATCAATGCGCTGAACATCATTCAATGGTGTCTCTATTATCCTGCGGTGCTCGATCCGGAGGAGCTGAACTTTACCGACGCAGAGAAGTCGTCCCTCGATAAATCACTCCAAGCCTATCGTGCCGGTGATCTGCTCAAGGCGCTCGCCGAGACGGGTGAGACGAAGCCTGCCTCCGACGCCACGCGTCTCTACTCCGCCG
>JANOAY010000913.1:0-2927 GCA_031411375.1 Pedosphaera sp.
CGCGCCAGCGCCGCGAAATCCGCCACCGCGCGCGCCGTGTCGGCGATGGCCTCGGGCTGGAGCTGATGCGTCTCGTAGAAACCGCGCCCGAGCCGCGTTTGCTCGCTCTCCTCCAAAACGGGCGTGACAAAATCCGCGCCCACGTCGGCGACCAACAACTTCACGGAGTTGGTGCCTACATCAATGACGGCGCGACGCACGGGAAACACGGGGCGGAGCTTGGCCGCAGGCGCGAAAGGGGCGAAAGAAAATTCGCGCACACGCGACGGCCATCCCCGCACGCCGGTTCCGGCACCGCTTCCGGCTACGGGCAGTTGCCCCCGGTGGAGGTGTAGGAAAGCGTGACCACGACCGTCGAAGTCGTCGGCTCGCTGTGGCCGACACCGATGATGTAAGAAGTGCCGCCCACGAAATTGTAGGCGAAGGTCCGGGGCGACGTGGAGTCAATGACATAGGCGAGCGTGCCCGTGGCATCGAGCATCACCAGCGTGGAATTTTTAACGGACGTGCCCACCTTGACCGTGGCCGTGAAGGTGGCGGTCTTGTTGCAACTGAACCCGTTCGTCATCCACACCCACGTCGTGCGCCCGCTGATCGCCGTGCCGGGTGAGAGCGACGTGGTCAGGGTTCCGGAGGCGGTCGCCAGGAGCGGCGCGGGCTTCTTCGGATCGAGGGCGAAACTGCCGCCGCAGCAGTTTGTCGCGGGAGAGCTCCCGGACGTGCAGAGAAAATCCTGGAGCAGCTTCGGCACCGCGCGCAGTTGCCCCGGGTCGGTCGAGAACTGGAGCGTCGCCGGGCGGCTGCGCACGCCGAAAGCCTGGTTGGACACCACCACATAAACCGTGCCCACCTCGAGCGGCACCGAGGGCGGCGGCCCGCCGACGAACAGCGTGGGATTGTTCCCGCCCGCCGCGCCGGCCACGGCCACGTCATTGAAATACCATTGGTAGGTGAGATCGTTGAGCGGCGGGAGGCCCTGCGCGACCACGTTGAACGCGGTGGCCGTGACCGCGTTCGTATCAATGACGCGCTCCTCCGGGTGTTCGACGATGATCGGAATGGTGTCCGCCGTGGGCGTGAACGACCAGTTCAACGCGTAGAAGCCGCCCGCGCCCACCAGTCCGTCGAGCGCGATGGTGTAATCAACATGGGCGACGGCGTTGAATTGAATCCGGCTCCACAGGTTTCCCCCCGCGTCGTCATCGCTCGCGATGGGCGTGAGTCCGGCGAGGTTCGTGCCCGCATAGGCGGCGAGCAGGGTGTCGAAGCCGCTCCCGATGGTGTCGAAGGTGACCACGCCGTCTTCCTGCGCCTGCCAGGTGAGCCAGACGGATTTGCCGCCGGGCAGCGCGGCGTGCTCCGGCTCGCCGGCCTGCCGCGTGGCGGCGAACGTCGTGCCGTGCAGCGTAGCGCTGTCGCTAATGAACAGGGCGCGGCCCTCGAAGGAATCGGAGAGCGCGGTTTCATTCCCGTCCGGGCGCAGCACGGCGACGCGGCTCAGGAGGGAAAGGCCGTTCACGTCCGCGACATCCGCCTGATACGCGCCGTACTGCGTCTGGTTGGTCAGCGTGACGGGGAGCGAGGCGTTCGTGCCTCCCTCCACCGGACGGCCGTTCAAGCGCCATTGATAGGTGAAGGCGGCCGTCGCGCCGACCTGCAGCGCGGCGCTCTGCCCCAGGCCGAGGCTCCGACCGATCGGATGATTGATGATGCGCACGATGTTCGAGTCGAAGAGGCGGAAGAACTTCTGCGGCTGATCGACGGGCGAGCGGGCGAAGTAGTGCCGCTCGTTCGCGCCCACGTTCGCCTCGGAGAAGGTCCAGGAGAACGGGACGTTGCCGAGGTTTGTGGATTCCTGGAGGCGGAGCGGAGCGGTCCATCGCAAGGCCAGACTGCCCTCGGCGAGCGAATGCTCGAGGACCGGCACGGGAGCGTTCGTGAGCGCCAGCAGCGCGTCGGCGCTGGTCGTCTGGCCAAGGACGCCGGCGACCGTGACCGAGTAGGTGCCCACGTCCGCCGGGGTGACGTTGCTGATGACGAGCGTGGCGTTCGTCGCGTGGCGAATGTCGCGACAGTTGACGTGCCATTGATACGTGAAGGGGCCGGTGCCGCCGGCGTCCACGAGGAACACCGCCGTGTTGCCGGACGCGGTGGCGACGCTGCGCGGCTGCACGAAAATCGCCGGGGCCAGCGGCGCGGGCGGCGCGGTGGCGAGCACGTCGAGCTGCATGCCGAAGGTGAGGTCGGAGCTGGTCAGGTTCACCTGGTGCAACTCCACCGCGAAGGTGTTCAGCCCCGTGAGCAGCGGCGAGACGAGGAAGTAATTGGTCTCGTAGGCCGGCTCCGTGACGGTGCGGCTCGCGAGCGTGCCGTAGGAAATGGTTCCCGCCGGCATCCCGATGCGGGTGAGTTCCACGCCGTTCAAATAATAGACCGCGCCGTCATCAATCAGCGAGACCACGCGCAGCACCGCGCCGTTCGTGCCGTCGCTGTAGAGGAAGCGTTTGCGGAAGTAGCTGGTGGGAATTTGCGCCGAAGAAGTTGCGTTCGAGAGCGTGAGACAGGTGCGAACCGGCTCGCCATTGGTGGGCAGCACGGGGCGGCAGAGCGGCAGCGGCGAGGTGGCGTTGGTGCGCTTGGCGTCGAATGATCCCGCGCCGGTCAGCCACGCGGCGTCATTGTAACTGGTCGCGATCCAAGCAGTGCCAAGGCTGACGCCCGACTGGTCGTACTTCCACAACGCCGCCGCGTCGAGCGGGATGGCCGGATGGATGTAGGTGGAAACGGGGACAGCGGCGGCGGGTGAAATGGCGTTGTTCGCGCAGGCATCAGCCACACCGGAGACGAGCAGCGCGTAACCATGCGCCGGCTGCAAATCAGGCGTGACCGTGAGCGCCACCGTCGTGCTATTGACGAGCACGGCGGAG
>JANOAY010000914.1:0-12370 GCA_031411375.1 Pedosphaera sp.
ACGTCATATCCAGGGCGAAGTTGTGGAACCGGCGCAGGTAAACGTTCGTTGAGACCGTGCCGGCGCGGAGAACTTTGAGGAAATGTTCCGCGCGCGTTTCGAGCAGCGGCCGATCGCGAATCAAGTTGAAGGCTTCATCCAGCGCGGCGCGAATGTAGCGCTCCTGGGTGTCGTCGGCTTTCGTCGCCGCGATCTCGGTCATCACGAATTGCCAGGTGCGCTTGGCCGCATCGCAATCGGACGCGCTCAAGTACGCGAGGGCGATCTGCTGGTTCAGGATCGGTTGCCGATACGCTTCATTCTTGGAGTGGAGAAGTGTTTGGGCCGTGGCCTCGTCCTTGGTTTTGAGGCTCTGCTGTTTGCGCGTCTCCGTGTCCTCGGAGTAGTACGTTCCGTTCGACCGCCGATAGAGGATGAATCTCTGTTTCATGCATCACCGTTTCTGTTCGGTAATGTGGCCAAGTCCGGCGACCCTTCGTTATTGAGCAGGCAGTGAGTGGGTGCTGAGTAGCCGGTGAGGAGCTCGAAGTTGCGCTTGCGAGGCTCGTTTCACTGGCAATTTCACTGGCAATCACCACCTGCCGCCTTCACAAGTCACTGCAATCAAGCAGTTAAGACTGGAGGCGAGGGTCGGAATCGAACCGACGATGCAGCTTTTGCAGAGCCGTGCCTTACCACTTGGCTACCCCGCCGTCCGTAACGGGCGCAACAATAGGGAAGGTCATTCGCCTCGCAAGGGAAAGTTGCCGCGCCCACCGCCGCGCCTACTTCTGCCGCGCAAATTTGTGCAGATGCCCGAGCGCGCTCCACTCGTTCACCAGCAGGTTGCCGTCCTGATCCATCGAAGCGCCGTGCGGAGAGTTGCAGATGCCGTCCTTCCACTGCTCCGCCGCGAGTCCGTAATTGGCCCGCTGCTTCTCGTTCGGGTTGTCACCCACTTGCGCGGCGATGGAGCCGTCGGCGTCCAGCACGGTGACGCGGCCTTGCAACTCGGGGAACACGGCATACGCGCTGCGGATGTTCGCCTTTGAAATCCTCACGACCGCAGCGGGGATCGTGATTGCTTGCGCGCACGGTTTCACCTATCGCAGCGGCGGCTTGAGCATAAGTTCCAAACCAAAAATGCGGGATGTGGCGGAGCGGTGCGGCGTATCGGTCTCGACGGTGTCGCACGTTCTGAACAACACCAAGTTCGTCGCGCCGGCCACGCGCGAGAACGTGCAGCGCGTGTTGCAGGAGATGAATTTCCATCGCGACTCGCACGCGCGGCGGCTGGCGCGCGGGCACAGCGATTTCCTCGGACTGATCATTTCCAACATCGAGAATCCGTTTTATCCCGGACTCATCAAGGCGTTCGAGGCGGGCGCGCAGGAGAAGGGGTTCGAGGTGCTGCTTTGCACAACGAATTACGATCCGGCGCGCACGGACCACGCCTTCCGCAAGATGATCGAGAACAAGTCGCCGGGCGTGGCGGTGATGACGTCGCGCGTCGAGCCGCAGATGGCGAAGCTGCTCGCGGGGCAAGGCGTGGCCTCGGTGTTTCTCGACTCGGACGGGCCGGGGCCGCTCAAGAGCAACATCCGCCTGAACTATGCCAAGGGTGCAAGCGAGGCGGTGCATTACCTCCATCATCTCGGCCATCGCCGCTTCGCGCTGATCGCGGGACCGCAGCATCGCGCGTCGCACGCGGCCTATCGCACAGCGGTCGAGTCGGCCCTCGCGGAGTTTGATCTCAAGCCATACGTCATTGAGGGCAACAATGATGTGTCGGGCGGCGAAGGCGCGGTGGCGCGTCTGCTCACCGAGAAAACTTTCCCGACCGCGATCCTGTGCAGCAACGATCTCACCGCGATGGGCGCGATACGGGCGCTCTTCAAATGCGGCCTGAGCGTCCCCGGCGAAGTCTCGGTGGTCGGTGCGGACGACATTCCCTTCGCCGCGCTGGCGCATCCGCCGCTCACCACGGTGCGAATGCCGCGCGAAAAGTTGGGCAGCGTGGCGCTGGAAATCCTGCTGAAGATGCTCGGCAAAAAACGCGGCCCCGGCACGGAGTCCGTGCTGGACACCGAACTCGTCATCCGCGAGTCCGCCGGCATCGCTCCGAAGATGCAGCGACGGGAGCGCGCGGCGAGCGCGAAGTAGCCCGCCCACTCCGTCGCCACGGACTGTGAATCCGTGGCCATCTTTTTCCCTTCGCGCTGCCTTGTTGAAGCAATCGGCCGCGCCTTCTCAAGCGCGGCTACGGGCGGGCCCAAGGCGAAGTGTTTTGACGGACTAGGCAACCGCTTGCTTTAAATGCCAATAAGGCTCCAATGGACATTGTTACGGCCAAAGTTTCCGCTGAATAAACAAACGCTTGTCTGCCGTCGGTATCTGCGCTTTAACAGTGAACACATGAACTCAATTTTTCTCCTTGGCGGGGGATGGCTCGACGGTTTCACGCACGAACGCATGTCTCCCATGATCGCCGCCATCCCATGACGAACTGATGGAACTTGAGGTAAAAAAATTGAAGGTCAGAAATTTGTTCTGCTCCAATCTTCTTACCTTCAATTTTCTTACCAAGATGCCTTCTGAACCAGTCAACCGTCGCCTCTTCGGCACCATCATCATGGGCATCGCGTGTCTTCTTGCCACGCCGTCGCACGCGCAGCCGAAGCGCATCTACTTTGCGAACGATGATCACACCGACTTCATGTGGACGGCGGACGCGGACACGTACGCGAAGGTCTTCGTGGAGATGCTCGACTGGCATTTGAAGCTGGCGGACGAGACGGCGACAAATGCGCCGGCTTACCGCAACCGCTTCAATTGCGACGGGAGCTACTGGCTGTGGAATTACGAGCAGAAGAAAACGCCTGCCGAATTCGCGCGGCTCATCGAGCGTATCAAGGATGGCACGATCAGCGCGCCGCTGAACAGCGTCGTCTCGTGCTACGGCGGGCAGCCCGTCGAGGCGGTGCTGCGCGGGATGTATTACGCTGGACGGCTGGAGCGGCGCTATGGACTGCGCTTCCCCATCGCGACGGCGATGGAAGACCAGACGCTGCCGCTCGGTCTCGCGTCGCTCTTTGCGGGCTCGGGCGCGCGCTACTCGTGGCGCGGCATCTGCAACTGCGCGACGCGCCTGGACAAGAAGGCGCTCGGCGAACGCCCGCGCGAAATTTATTGGTGGACCGGACACGATGGGCAGCGCGTCTTGTTGAAGTGGTATTCAGCCGGGCCGCACAACCTGGGCACCTACACCGAGGCCGGTTCGCCCCTCTCAATCCTGAAGTTTGTCGAGACGGACGCGGGCTTCTTGCGACGCTACACCGATCCGAAGACGCGCGAACCGTATCGCGTCGTCGGTCTGTTCGGCTACGGCGGTGACGACCTCGCGCGCAAGACCGGCCTCACGCCGCCGCCGGAAATTCCCGGCGTGCCGGGATTGCACAAGCTCGTGTCGTCACCGTACTGCGATCACTTCCACGTCATCGCGCAGCGGGACAGTAATGAGCGGCGGCAGGTCATCGTCTCGAACGAGCAGGATTTTTTTGAGGACTTCGAGAAGGAGCACGGCGCTTCGCTCGACACCAACACGGTGACGTATGGGAACGAGTGGGACTTGTACTCAGCCTCGATGTCCGAGACTTCGGCGCGGGCGAAACGCGCGGTGGAAAAATTGCGCTCCGCCGAACTGCTCGCGGCGATGGTCAGCCTCAAGTATCCCGCCTTCATGCAACGCCACACGGCGGCGCGCGACCGGGCGTTCAACGGACTCGGACTTTTCTGGGAACACAACTGGACGGCGGACGGTCCCATCTCGCGCCCCCAGCGCGCGGCGTGGGAGGAGGAAGTCGTCACGGGCATCGAGTCGTACGTGAACTCGGTTCAGGGCGAAGCCATCATCCGGCTCGGCGGGATGATTCCGCGTGCGACCAACTCCAACCGCTTTTTCGTGCTCAACCCGCTCGGCTGGCCGCGCACCGAGGCGGCGGACTTCGCCTACACCGGCAGCACGAACATCCACGTCCGCGACCTCACGACCGGGCGGGACGTGCCGCATCAAATCGTGAAGCTGGATGGCGCGCGGCACTTGCGCGTCCTTGCCAGCACGGTGCCGTCGGCGGGCTACAAGGTTTTTGAAATTCTCCCTGGCCAGGGCGACGCGGCAGCCAGCGACGCAGCGACCGTCATAGGCGACGTGTTTGAAAACGACGCGGTGAAACTTGTCCTCGAACGCGACGGAGCCATCCGAAGTTTCATCGACCAGCGGCGCGGCAACACGGAACTCGCCGCGACCATTGATGGTTTGAAGCTGAATGATTTTGCCGCGAAGTCCGACGAGGGAGAACCATTGCGCGTGGAAAATTCCGGCCCCGTCTCCGTGACCGTGCGCGCCCGCAGCGAGGCGGGACTCGCCCACACCACGGCCATCACACTCTATCGCGGCTCCGACCGCGTGGACATTCGCAACGAACTCACAGCCAACTTCAGCGACGTGCGGCATTGGGCCTTCAGCTTCGCGCTCAACACACCGGCGGTGCATACCGAGGAAGTCGGCGCGGTGAATCTCAACAAGCTCAAGTCCGCCGGCGGCGACTACGCCGACACCCACGCGCGCTACGATTACCTCACGGTGAATCATTTCGCCGACGTGACCGACGGCTCCGGCCAGAAGGGTGTGACCATTTCCAATCCCGACCTCGCCTTCGCCAAACTCGGCCGCAGCACCGTCACCAACCTCGACACCAAGACGCCGCAACTCCAGATGCTCGCGGGTGGGCAGGTCGATGGCTCGTCGCTCGGCATTCCCCGGCAGAATGGGAACACGCATTTCCTGCAACGCTTCGCGCTGCGCCCGCACGGCGGCTACGACCCGGTGGCGGCGATGAAGTTCGCACTGGAGCATCAGAACCCGCTCGTGACCGGAGCCGTCATCAGCCAGAACGGCGACGCGTATCCCGGCACCAATTATTCCCTGCTCACGGTGAGCAACGCCAACGTGCTGCTCTGGGCGCTCAAGCTCCACGACGACGGACTCGAACACGGTCTCGTCGCGCGCCTGTGGAATCTCTCCGACGCTCCGGCGACGACCGAAATTGCCTTCGCCCCCGGACTCACCGCCACGCATCGCACCACGCATATTGAGACGGACCTTGAAACGGTGCCGCTGACCGGCACCGGCGCGCTGCCCGCAACATTCACACGCCAGCAAATGCAGACTTACCGGCTCAAACTCAAGTGACCAACCAACCATGAACAAAACTCTAATAAGGATTCTCTGCCTCTTCTGCCTCACCGCCACGGCTTGGGCCGCTGACGATTGGCAAACGCTTTTCAACGGCAAAGATCTGACGGGCTGGCGGGCCAACTACTATTCCAATTCGTGGTCCGTGGTAAATGGCACGATTCGCGCCCACGCCACGAAGGAGAGTTCGCATCTGTTTTTTGTCGGCGACAAGCCCGCCGGTGAGTTCGTCCCGTTCACCAACTTCGTGCTGGAACTGAGTGCGCGCAGCGAGACGAACGCCAACTCGGGCGTCTTCTTTCACACCGACTACAAGGCTCCGAATGCGCAGCACCACCTGGCAAATGGCTACGAGGTGCAGCTCAACTCCACCGCGAGGGAGAAGCGCAAGACCGGCAGCCTTTACGCCGTCGTGGACCTGCCGAAGCCGCCGGTCGATGAGTCGCAGTGGTTCCGTGTCCGCATCCGCGTGGAGGGCAAACACATCACGGTGCAACTGAACGACAAATCCGTCGTGGACTACACCGAACCGCCTAACGTGCAGCGCCCGCCGGATCGCGCCGGGCGCAAACTCAATCCCGCCGGCGGAGCCATCGCACTGCAAGGCCACGACCCCGGCAGCACCTTTTACTTCAAGGACATCCGCATCAAACGACTCCCGTGATTACGCCCATGAACAGTCTTGAACCTTCACCCATCATCGAAGGCGCTTATCTCCGCGACCTGCTTGCGCAACCGGACACCTTGCGCGCGGTGCGGATCAGTCTGGGCGGTGTGTCGCTCGACGCGACGCTGCTCACGGAGTGGCGCGCGGGACGTTTCGCGCGCGTGGTGCTCACGGGCATGGGCAGTTCGCTGCACGCGCTCTATCCGTTGCACCGTGCGTTGAGCGGCGCGGGCGTGGCGTCGCATTGGGTGGAGACGGCGGAACTGCTGCTCGGCTTCGACGCGCTCTACAGCCAGGACACGTTGCTCATCGCCGTGTCGCAATCGGGCGAGAGCGCGGAGGTGGTGAACCTGCTGTCGCGCGCGGGCGAGTTCGGCCACGTCCTCGGCGTGACCAACGATCCCAAGTCGCGCCTCGGTCGCACGGCCACGAGCCAGCTTCTGTTGCAGGCGGGCGTCGAGTCCACCGTCTCCTGCAAAACGTATCTGAACACGCTCGCGGTGTTGCACTGGCTGGGCGCGCAACTGGCCGGCGGCGAAACGCGCACCGCGCTCGCCGAACTCGAAGCTGCCGAGGGCGGCGTGCGCGACTATCTCACAAGCTGGCGCGAGCATGTCGCCGCGCTGCTCCCGCTGCTCGACGGCGTGGAAAGCCTCTTCGTCACCGGGCGCGGCGATTCGCTCGCCACGGCCGGCACGGGCGGACTGATCCTCAAGGAATCCACGCGCTGTCACGCCGAGGGGATGAGTTGCGCGGCCTTTCGTCACGGCCCGCTGGAGATGGCGGGCGCGCGCGTGCTGGTGCTGATCCTCGAAGGCGACGAACGCGTGGCCGCGTTGCACCGCCGTCTCGCCGAGGAAGTGACGCGCGGCGGCGGACGGGCGGAGTTCATCTCGGCGCGCGATCCTTCCGCCGAAGTCTTTCGTCTGCCGCAAGTGCCGGCGTCGCTGCGGCCACTGGGAGAGATTCTGCCCGTGCAAATGCTTTCGCTGGCGCTGGCGGCGCGGGATGGGTTTGAGGCGGGACGGTTTCAGCGCGCGTCGAAGATTACGAACATTGCGTGAAGACTTTTGGTAAGAAAATTGAAGGTAAGAAGATTTCTGAGAAGAAATTTCCCGGCCCAATTTTCTTACCTTAAAAGAATGCCTGCTTCCCCCGACACACGTTTGAAGTGCGATGTCATCGGTCTGCTCGGCGCGGCCACTCTGGGCATGGTGTTTCTCTCGCCGGCCATGACGCTCTACGGGCTGTTCGGCCCGATCTACATCGCGTGCGGAAAATCCGCGCCGCTCTCGTTCGTGCTGGCGCTGCTGGCGACGCTGCCCACGGCGTTCAGCTACGCGGTGCTGTCGCGCGATCACCCGAGCGCGGGCAGCGTGGCGGACTGGTCGGCGCAGGCCACCGGACCGCGCATCGGCGCGTGGGCGGGATGGCTGGTGTTCCTCTACTACGTCACGAACTTCATCATCCAGGTCGTCGCCGCCGGATTGTTCTTCAACGAACTGATGCTCGGGCTGGGCGTCGCGCTGCCGAAGGGCGTCGGCTTCACCGCTGGCGTGCTGCTCGGTTGCGCTTGGCCCGCGTGGATGGTTTATCGCGGACTCTCGATGTCGGCGAAGGGCGCGCTCGTGTTTCTGCTCGTTGAGATTGCCACCGTCACGGCGCTCTGCGTCACCGTGGTGTGGATGGCTCCGAGTCACGGCACGCCGGTGAGCTTCGAGGGATTCTCGCCCTCTGCTGCGTTTCAAAACACGCCGGGACTGTTCGCCGCGCTCGTGTTTGCCATGCTCGGCTTCTGCGGATTCGATGTCGTCTCGACGCTCGCCGAGGAGACGCGCACCGCGCGGAAGCTCATCCCGCAAGCGACCATTCTCGCGCTGCTGCTTTACGCGGTGCTCATCGTCGCCGGGATGTGGGCGCTCACGCTCGGCGGCGACGCGGCGCATCTCAAGGCCGTCGCGCAGAGCGGGCGGATGCCGATCAATGACGTGGCGGAGAAGGTCTGGGGCCGTGGCTCGATCTTCGTCACGCTCACGGCGCTGAGTGCCACGCTCGCGCTGCTCATCGCCACGTCCGTCGGTGCGAGCCGCATCCTGTTCGCCAAGGGCCGTCGGCTCGCCGCGCCCGCTGTCTTCGCCAAGCTGCATCCGCGTCATCAAGTGCCGTGGCCCGCGCTGCACGTCATCTTCGCCGCCGGCCTCGTCGGCACGTTCGTCGTCTTCGCGTGCATCGGCGCCTACAACGCCTACGTCTGGTGGGCCACGACCTCGACCTTCTTTGCGATGATGACCTTCCTCTTCGGCAATCTCGCGGCGATGATCCTCAACCGTCACCGCCTCAAAACACCCGGCGGTCTGCTCCTGTTCGGCCTCATCCCCGCGCTCGGCATCGCCGTCGATCTCTACATCCTCGTGCAATCGTTCTTCATCGAACTCTGGGCGCAGCCGTGGGCCACGGGCAAAAGCGTGGTGGTGTTTGATGTGGCCTGCGCGGTGCTCGCGGTAATTCTTGTCGGCTGTCGAAAAGCTGAAGCGAAAAAATGAAGACCACATTCAACTCCAGACCTCCGGTCCAAAATTATTCTACCATCATGCAAATCCGTCTCGTCCTGCTCACCATCCTCGTCACCACCGCCATCTGCACCGCCCAAACGGCCGCGCCGGGGCCGGCTTTCCGTGAGTGGTATTACGCCGGCAGTTTGATCTCCGGGAAGGAAACCACTCCGACCAACGGCGTGCATGGCGTGACCTCGGCCAACACCGAGCATCTGTGCCTGGCCAACCTTTCGGACCAGGACGGGACCGCCACCATCACCTACTACTTCGAGGACGACGCGCCGTTTCAACGCACGCGCAAGGTGCCCGCGCACGGCACGACGCTGTACCGCCACTACAATTTCAAGGAGGAGAAATTCCCGATCCGAAAACTTTTCGGCGCAAAAGTGACGACGGACCAACCGACCGTGGTGCAGATCACGCGCGGCGGCACCGAGGATGTGAAAGCCCCGGCCCTCGCCAGCAATTTCGAGTCGTCGGTCATCGCCTACCCCGGCCCGCTGGGCCGGAAGGAAACGAAGTGGACCTACGCCGACGGCCACCCGATCACGACCACCAAGCCGAGGCAATGGTCGGATTGGGAATACATCACGATCCTCAATCCGAATCCGGGCCAGGTGGCGAACGTGAAGATCACGTTCCATTTCGTCGCCGGCCTTTCGGAAAAGAAAGTTCACACGCTCACCGTCCCCGCCGAGCGACTGCGCAACGTGGCGCTGCATGAGTTGCCGGAACTTCCCAAACTGAATGGCAATCAGGGCTTCTATCCCATCGTCGAGAGCAACGTGCCGGTGATCGTGGAACAGACGCGTCGCCCGGTGGTGAACGAGAACCCGTCCCCGCGCGGCGGCTGGCACCTGATGGCGCTGCCGATTGGCGATGTGGAATTCAAGAACTGAGCGGAGAAGAATTTTAGGTAAGAAAATTAAAGGTAAGAAGATGAAGACAAAAAGATTTCCCCGTTTTCCTGTCCCCAATGTTCTTACCTTCAATCTTCTTACCATGATCCCTTTCCTGCTCATCTGCGGAAGTGCCTTCGCCGCTGAGGTGCCCGCCGATGCGTGGTCGAAGCTGCCGCCGCATCCGCGCCTCTTTGCGCGACCGGACAAGTGGGAGTCGTTGAAAACGCAGGTCGTGAACGATCCCGTTTCGCAGCACCTGTTCGCGCTCATCAAGGAGCGCGCGGAAAACGTGCTCACGCTGCCTTCGCTCGATCTGCCGTCCAAGGGCATCAACCTGCACGGGCCGATGCGCCAGATGCAGGGGCGCATCGCGGGACTGGCGATGACGTATCGACTCACGGGCGACGCGCGCTTTCTTACTCGCGCGCGGCAGGAGATGAACGAGTTGGCGGCCACGCCGCACTGGCGTCCCGGACATTTCCTCAGTTGCTCCGAGGCCACGGTCGCGATAGCGATTGGCCTCGACTGGCTCCATGACGAACTCACGCCCGAGGAGCGCGCGCGCTTTGCCGCCGCGATTGTGGAAAAGAGTCTGAACCCTTCACTCGAAGCGGAGAAGAAGGGCGAGAGCTGGCTGATCTCCGGCGGCAACTGGGGTCCAGTCTGCCACGGCGGCCTGGCCCTCGGCGCGCTCGCCATCGCGGAACGCGAACCGGAACTCGCGCGGCAAATCGTGAACCGTTCGCTGAACGGCGTGAAGTTCGCCGCCGCGAAATACGCGCCCGCCGGAGCGCATCACGAAGGGCCGGGCTACTGGGCCTACGGCAGCAATTTTTATTTCATGTTCGCCGACGCGCTGCGCTCGGTCTTCGGCACGATGTTCGATTTGGAAAAAGCGCCGGGCCTGATGAAGACCGGCGACTTCAATCTTCAGATGACCACGCCGACCGGCACGATGTTCACCTACGGCGACAGCGTGCCGGAGTTCGGCTTCGAGCCGGTGATGTTCTGGTTCGCCCGCGAATTGAAGCAGCACTACCTCGCGGCCCCGACGCTCGATCAGCTCGAACCCATGCGAAAAATTCTCGTTTCCGACGGCGCGATGCCCGACGCGAGCCGCCTGCAACCGCTGGCCCTCATCTGGTGGGATCCGGCGCTCCGTCCGCAGCCCGGCAAAGTCGTCGGCCCGCTGACGTGGTGGAGCGAAGGCGGACCGCAGCTCGCCGTGATGCGTTCCGCGTGGGGCGATCCGCGCGCGACCTACGTGGGCATCAAGGCCGGCAAAGCCGCCACGGGCCACGGCCACATGGACGCGGGTTCGTTCATCCTCGAAGCGAACGGCGTGCGCTGGGCCGTGGACCTCGGACGCGACCAATACTCCGGCCCGCGCAAACACGGCCTCGGCGAAGATTTGTTCCGCGAACATCAGGACAGCAAACGCTGGGCGATCTACAACGACGGTGCGGAGTCGCACAACATTCTCCGCTTCAACAGCGCCGCGCCTTGGGTGGAGGGAAACGCCGAACTGCGCCCCTCGAAACACGCGGACATCGCCGCCGGTTTCGTCGCCGACCTCACGCCAGCCTATGCCGGACAGGTGCAGTCCGTCGCGCGCGGCTACAGTCTGCGCCCGGATCGCAGCGTGGTGATTCGCGATGAGTGGACGACCGGCGACCGCGCCACGCTCGTCACCGCGCAGTGGATGACCTACGCGAAAGTGGTTTTGGAAAAGGACGGTGCCATCCTCACGCAAAACGGCGAGACCCTGCGCTTGCGCGTTTCGCCTCCCGGCGCACACCTCGCCGTCGAGGACTGGTCCAAGGCTCCCAACGCGTGGGACTCGGCGCATCCCGGCCTGAGCCGCATCGTCATCCGCGTGAGCACCGCCGCGCGGACGGCGGGGCAACTCGTGGTGGTGGCTGAATCATTGGAAAAGCCCGGCCAGGCCGACCCGCTGAAAAATCTTTCGCTGGGGGAATGGTAAGAAGATTGTAGGTAAGAAAATTTAAGACAAAAAATGAAGGCAACATCTTTGCTCCGCAGTCCCGTCTTTAATTTTCTTACCTTAATCCCGTTCCTGCTGTCCGCCGCCCCGGCTCCGGTGTCGTACAACCGCGACATCCGCCCCATCCTTTCGGAGAACTGCTACTACTGCCACGGTCCCGACCCCGGCCATCGCAAGGCCAAGCTGCGGCTCGACTCCGCCGAGGGCGCGATGGAGGAACGCGACGGCGTGCGCGCCATCGTGCCGGGCGATCTGGCGAAGTCAGAGTTGTGGAAGCGCATCACGAACGAGGACGAGGACGAAGTGATGCCGCCGCCCAAGTCGAACAAAAAGCTGACGACGGAGCAGAAGGAGAAACTGCGCGCGTGGATTCTGGCGGGCGCGAAGTATGAGGCGCATTGGGCGTTTGTTGCACCGGTGCGACCGGCGGTGCCAGCGGGCCGGAACGCGATTGATTATTTCATGGAGCAGACGCTTGCTGCGAACAAGCTGACCTTCTCGGCGGCGGCGGAGAAGGGCGCGCTGCTCCGGCGCGTGACGCTCGACCTCACGGGATTGCCGCCGACAGTGGCGGAGTTGGATGCGTTCGAGAAGGACGCGAGTGCCGATGCCTTCGAGCGCGCCGTCACGCGCCTCCTCGCCTCGCCCCGCTACGGCGAGCGCATGGCGATGGACTGGCTCGACGCCGCGCGTTACTCCGACTCGAACGGCTACCAGGGCGACGCCTACCGCATGAACTGGCCGTGGCGCGACTGGGTGGTGCGCGCCTTCAATGACAACCTGCCGTTCGACCGCTTCACCATCGAGCAGCTCGCGGGCGATCTGTTGCCCAAGCCGACGCAGGACCAGCTCATCGCCACCGCCTTCAATCGCAACCACGCGCTCAACGCCGAAGGCGGCACCATCCCCGAGGAGAACCGCACCAAGAATGTCTTCGACCGCGTGGAGACGACGAGCGGCGTCTGGCTCGGCGTGACGATGCAGTGCTGCCAGTGCCACGACCACAAG
>JANOAY010000915.1:0-4486 GCA_031411375.1 Pedosphaera sp.
GTGTTCAGTTCCGTTTGCGGGCTTGTCGGGATCAAAGGGAATAATCGTGAAAAAGTTTTTGTTGTTTTGGTGGCGTTACCTGTTCCGCCCTTCCAGCCGTAGGAGACGACGTGTGCTGACTCCACTATTTTTCTGGGAAGAGATCAGCGTCTCCTCACGTCGTCTCCTACGGGGAAAGGGGCGGCGGCGCGAGCGCGCCGCCGCCGTGCGGGGTTATTGTAAGAGGCCGCTCAGCTTGGAGAGCGGAACCGTCAGGCCCACGTAAGCGTTCCAACTGTTCGCGGTGTCATTGCCGGAGATGGGATAGAAGCGCGCGCCCACCACCCCGTTCAGCGTCTTGTTAATGGGGATGTACATCTCCGCCTCCACGCCCAGGCAGGATTCCGTCTTGTAGGCGGGCCGCCCGTTGTGTTCGGTGAAAATTTCATCCGACTGTTTGCTCTTGAACTGCACCGCGTCCACCCACGCGCCGCCCATTTGGAAACTCACCGCCACCTCGCGCCGTTCCGTGGCGCCGCTGGATTCCCACGGCGCTTTGAACGCCGCGCGATAGCCCACCCCGGCGAAGTACCGGCTGTGGATGTCAAACGTCGAGGCATCCGTCGTCCCGCTCCAGGAAAAGACCGCGCCGACCCAGTGCACGCTGATCGTGTCGTCATACAGTTCCTTGGCGTTCCGCGTGCGGTCCAGCTTCCCGCTGTAGCTGTCAATCGCCTGGTAGAGCGGGATGCCCAGCGTCGTCTCCATGCCAAATTCTCCGCTGCCGATGATCGCCGCCGCCGACGTGCTGTCCTCGTTCTGCGAGATATAATTGATCCGCCCGCTGAAGTCGGGAAACCCGATGCCGAACTCGCCGGAGTAACTGTCGCTAATCGGGCGGTGGCCTTGGAACGGAATCCACCGTTTCCGGTCATTCGTGGCGTGCTCACGCGCCTCGATCCAGTCCCAGCGCCGGTGGTAGTTCCAAGCCCAGACGTAGTTCGCCGCAAACTCGATGAAAAATTGCGCCTGCGCGTCCCCGTCCCCCAGCCGGCCTCCGCCGTTCGTCGGCGTGAAGCTGTACGGGTTCAGCAGGATCACGCCCGAGTTGATCTGGACAAAATTGTTGGCCAGCGACAGCTCCACGCCCTTGTCCATGCGCCAGACGTTCGTCGTGAAATTCGTCGTGGTGTTCACCACGCCGCCGTGGCCCGTGGTCACGGTGATGTTTGTCTCGATGAGTTCCTTGGTGACCGCGTCCTCCACGATGGCTCCTTTCTTCGCCGGGGCCGCCGCGGTGCTTTTGGAGGTCGTGGCCGTGGCGGGCATTTCTCCCGCGCTTTGCGCGCGCGCGGTCGTGGAGCCTCCGGCCCATAGGATTGCGCCCAGCGCGAGGAGCGCGGGCAGTGGTTTGAGTTTTTGTGCGTTCATGTCTGGCTGTTTTTCTTGGGCAGGAATTTTTCTCGGCGCGCGCGGCTCCTGCCGGCCCGCGTCCGGTGCCTTTCACCGCCCGGCACCCGGCGGAAGAAACCCGGCCACACAGCCGGGCAGAAATTGGGGTGGCCCGGCCTGGGACGCCGGGAGCTGGAGGCGCGCGGGCCAGACGTGGTGCCGGGGCTGGCTCAGGTGCGGCGGCGTGGGAGGCAGAGGGCGTTCTCCCTCACCCCGGCCCTCTCCCGCTGGGAGAGGGAGAACCGTTTGCCGCCGCGCGACGAGGGCCGCCGCTCCGAGCGGAGCCAGCGCTGCAAACGCGGCGACCCGTCTCCAAGAACCCGCGTCACCTGTCGCGCTCCCTCTCCCAGCGGGAGAGGGCCGGGGTGAGGGAGAACGGCCCAAACTTTTCCCGCGTGTCCAACGCGCGCTCATGTAATCACCGCCTCCACGACCGACCCGAACGCCCCTTCGCCGGCGTCGTTCACGGCGCGGAGTTTCGCTTTCACGGTGGCGGCGGGCGGGAGGCCGGTGAGGATTTTTTCCCACGCGCTCCACGTTTCGGCGCGGCGGAAGTCCGCATCCACGCCCACGATTTGGATCCAGTACTGGTAATGCTTCGCGCGGGGCACGCGGTCGCATTGCAGGAACAGTTGGCCGCCGCCGAGCGGGGTGGCGAGGGTGTTGAGGGGCGCGGCGGGCGGGTCGTCCGCGCCGGGGCGGTTCAGGCCGAAGGCGAGCCAGCGGGCGTCGAGGGGGTCGAGGTTTTGTTCCAGTTCGCCGATGAGGCCGCGCAGGCGTTTGCGCATTTTGGTTTCGCTGGTGTCGCGCTGTTGCAGGGCGGTTTTTTTATTTTGATCGCGGGTGTTGCGGGCGTTGACGGCGTTGTCGAGCGCGGAGTGGAGGGCGGTGGCGCGGGCGGCGGTGAGGACGGTGACGGGGGTGTTGATTTCGTAGCCGGGGTTGGCGGTGAGAAAATTTTTGGCCTGCGCGAGGTGCGGGAGGATTTTCGCGTCGGCGCTGGGGATGGCCAGGGAGGAGGCGGGCCAGCCGAGGGGCACCCATTGCTGGCCTTTGCCGCCGAGCACGGGTTCCATGACGCCGCGCAGGAGGAGGAGGAAGGCCTGCCCGGCGGTGCGCGCGGTTTGCACCACTTGGTCCGGGTCGGGCGTGCCGGGGAGCACGGTGTCAAAGGCGGCGTGGGCGGCTTTTTTCGCGGCGAGGTCGGAGAGGTCGGCGCGAATCATGGCCTCGGTGTTGGCGAGGAGCGGGATGGCGGCTTCGTGCTGGTCCGCGCCGTCCGCGCCGTCCTCGGCGAGCGAGAGCAGGTCGGTTAAGGTTTCGGGCAGGGCGTTCGAGGCCATATGTCGTTTGGGTTTGAAGACAGTTTCAAGGATTTCGTCCCAGGTCGCGCCTGAGTCCCAGTTCAGTCCGGGGGTGTCCCAGTGGCGGGGCATAGGTGGTGGGAGTTCGGCGGCCGCGTCCGGCGCGGCAGCAGGGGTGGACAGGAAAGGTTTTCCGGGAGCCGGGCCCAGGCGACGGCGGCGCGGGCCGGGCGGAAGCGAGGGAAAAACCCCGTCCGACCACGGTCGCCGTCAGCCTGCGCCCTGGCCCCCGGTGGGGGCACACGCCGCCGGCGGGGCCAGAGCAGAGACCTCGTTGTCCCCGAGGTTTTCTGCCGCCGCAGCTCCGGGGGTGTGAAGGGCGAGAAAGATTGAGCCGGCGGGGCGTCGGGAGGGCAAAATGCGAACGAAATCGCACCGGCAACTCTCCGGCTGGGCAAATTGCGAACAAATTTCGTCACCCGGAGCGTCGGGAGGGCCAAACGGAAGCAGGTTTGACCTCCCGACGCTGCGGCAGTGCAAAACGCGACGAGATTTAAGCCCCCGAGGCCGCGGCTCCATAAAACGGAAACAAATTTGCCCCGGCGACGCGCCGCCACCGCAAACGCGCTTCCAAAAGATGCCCCCGAGGAGCAGGCGGTGAGATGGCGCGGGGCTTTCATGCGCCCGGCATCGTGGCTCCTCCTCGCGCCGGCGCTCAACCGCCCAGTGCGTGCATAACCCGAAATTTACGTGCCTGAGGCGACACGGCGGGCGCGGGAGGGCGGCCGGGAACGGTAATCGGTGGTCGGTGGTCGGTGGTCAGTCAATGACGCCGCCATTGCTCGACTGATCACTGGCCACCGCCCACCGACTACCGGCTGCTGACTACCGGCGTCCGGCCACCGTTCCCCGCCCCACCGGCTTAGGGCCGGAAGAGTTCCTGGAAATTTTTCGGCGTGATGGCCACCCATTTTTTGAAGGCACGGCAAAAGGTCGAAGTGTCGCTGTAGCCGAGGTCGTCGGAGATTTCTTTGATGGAAAGTTTGCGCTCCTGGAGGAGCTGGAGGGCGCGGACGAGGCGGTATTTCTCCATCGCGGCCTCGGGGCAGAGACCGAGGCGCTCCTGAAACCAGCGTTCGAGGGTGCGCGGGTCCACGCCAACGGCCGAGGCAAGACGGGTCACGCGGTACTGGTGCTCGTGCGCCAGCGCCGGCCAATTTTGCCCCGCCATGAGGTTTGCCGCCATCTCGCCTGTCCGGTGCGTCCGCACCGGACGATTTGTTCCGCCCTTTCCCCCGCCCGGCCACCGGACCTTCCGCGCTGTCGGCTGCGGCGTTCCGTTGTCGGATTACGCACGCGCGGCGCGGACGGGAGCCGGAGAAAATCCTGCGGACCCGAAAAAGACCTGCGGCGCGTGCGAGTTTGGAATTTTACTGAACCGTGTCGGACATGCCGTGGTGAACGGGCGTTTTATTGGCCGGACGCAAAAAATCTTCAAGCAGAAAAACGGCGGGCGGGGATGACGGGGCACTCCCCTGCTCCGTAGGAAACGACGTGAGGAGACTCGGATCGATTCTCCGGAAAAAGCTGGAGACTCCTCACGTCGTCTCCTACGAATGGAGCAGGCCGAAATCATCATTTACGCCTCCGCTGGCATTCAGTAGTTTTTTTCCGCCGTGCCGAAACCCGAACCGAAAACCAGCGAGGCCGTTTCTTTTGAAGAGGCCATGCAACAGCTTGAAGCCATCGTG
>JANOAY010000916.1:0-2364 GCA_031411375.1 Pedosphaera sp.
GAATCTGGAGGACCTCACTCTCCGCGCTCTTCGCACTCTTCGGGAATGCGATGTCATTGCAGCGGAGGACACTCGTCGAACCGGACAGCTTCTTAACTACTTCGGCATTTCCAAGCCGCTCTTGAGCTACTTTCGTTTCAATGAGGCGAAGCGGAGCGAAGAACTCCTCGAACGCCTCGGGCGCGGAGAAAAAATTGCGCTCGTCACCGACGCAGGAACACCCGGCATCAGCGACCCCGGCGAACGCGTCGTGGCTGCTGCTGTGGCCGCAGGCTTCCGCGTCGAATCAGTGCCCGGCCCGTGCGCGCTCATTGCCGCGCTCACGGCCAGCGGACTGCCCGCCGGGGAATTTCACTTCATCGGATTTCTCCCGATCAAATCCGGCCAGCGCCGAAAAAAACTCGAAGCCCTGCGCGCTGTCCCCGGCACGCTCTGCTTCTACGAATCGCCCTACCGCATCGAGAAACTGATGTGCGAATTAAAAGACCTCTACCCCGCCGCCCGCGTCGTCCTCGCGCGCGAACTGACGAAAAAGTTCGAGGAATATCTGCGCGGCACCGCTGCTGAACTGCTGGCCGTGATGGAGAAACGAACTCTCAAAGGCGAGTTCGTGGTGCTGGTGAGCAGCGATGATTCAAGCGCGCCCTTTCAAGATGAGGAAACGGACACGTAGCCCGCCAATCGCTTTGCTAAAACCGCGAAAGAGTGCCATTCATTCCCTCGCTCCATGAAGACCGCATCAGCGCGAATCTTCCAGCCGAATGAAACTTTTAGCCGACATGAGAGTTCGACGATCCAGCGTTGCTTTAGCAGCGACTGCTTTCATGTTGGCCGTTTCAGCTTCAGGCGCGGTGGTGCAGCAGGCGATTCTCAAGCCCTCGGTTGAAGGCACCAACGACGGCTTCGGCAGGGCCATCGCCATTTCCGGGAATACTCTCGTGATCGGTGCTCCGTTCGAGAGCAGTGATGCAACCGGGGTCAACGGTGATCCGAACAACGACAACGCGCCCGAAGCAGGCGCGGCTTACATCTTCGTCCGTGAGGGCACCAACTGGCTTCAGCAAGCCTTCCTCAAAGGTGCGGTCACCTGGCCGGGAGATCGTTTTGGTTCCTCCGTGGCGATCTTCGACAACACGGTGGTCATCGGCGTGCCCCGAGATTCCAGCACGGCAGTGGGCGTGAACGGAGCGCCGGAGACCAACGATGACGTTAATACGCTGGAATCCGGCGCGGCGTATGTTTTCGTGCGCAACGGAACTAATTGGACGCAACAGGCTTACTTGAAGCCAGACAACCTGTATGGAACATCTCGTCACGCATGGTTCGGCCATTCCGTTGGCATAACACGCGATACCATTGTGGTTGGCGCACCACGCTTTAACACATTTTCGGGAGTGTCGTTTTTCTACGCCCGCACGGGAACGAACTGGATTCAACAAACCAATATTTATTTTCAGGGACTCCCGCTCTATAGCGGCTTCGGATTTTCGGTCGCCGCCTCGGGTGACACGATTATTGTGAGTGACAATGGCAATGATAATCACGCCTTTCCCTTCGTGCGGAACGGAACCAATTGGACTCGCCAAGGAACTGAATATCCAAGTCTCTACGGCACGTCCGCGGCGATTTCGGGTGACACCGCGGTCTTGGGCGGAGGCGGAAGTGCAAACGCCTTTTTCCGGAACGGTGGTGATTGGAACCAACGGTCGCAACTGGCTCCAACCAATGCCATTCCCTACGGGCAATTCGGCGACCCGGTCAGTATTTCAGAGAACACCATTATTGTCGGATCACCGCTTCGCTCCACCGGGGTAAACATTCCTCTTTACGGTTCTGCGTACATTTTCACTCGCCATGGAACGAATTGGAGCCAGCAAGACATTCTGTTCGCGACAGACCGCCATTACGAAGATCGGTTTGGCATCGCCGTGTCAGTTTCGGGCCAAACAGCAGCAGTTGGTGCCGATGGTTTACTGGAGGAGCTCGTGCGACGTCCCGGTACCGCCTATGTTTTCACCGGCGTAGGCGTCGGACCAACTGTGAGTGTGTCTTCTGCCAGCAATGGTGCCCTCCACCTCCGCATCAGCGCCATTGGCGATCTCACTTATCGTCTGGAGCGTGCCCCGAGCGTGAGCGGGCCGTGGACGACCAACGCCACTCTCACTGCTCTGACCACAGGCGCGTTCGAATTCCACGACACCAACGCGTCGCCCGGACAGGCCTTCTACCGCGTCGCGCAGCAGTAATGTTTGATTCGCTGACGATGGTAGGGCGCGCTGTCCTCAGCGCGCCGGAGGGAGGCGCGAGAAAATTTGAAGTGCTTATCCGATTACAGCGCGGCGCGGTGAGGACAGCGCGCCCAAC
>JANOAY010000917.1:0-6424 GCA_031411375.1 Pedosphaera sp.
GGCTGCCCCACTAGCTTCGCAATGATGCGGTTGAACCGGTTCACAGGTAGCTGATGTGTTTCAGTTTCTTCAGCACGGCGCGGCCATACACGACCAGCGCCAGGCCCGCGACGAGCGAGCCGAGGCCGAACCACAGATTGATGCGCGGTTCCCCCTTGGAGAATTCATTGAGCGACCATGCGCCGAACCCGACGGCCAGCACGATGGAGGCGACGATGAATACGATGTGGAGAGCCTTGAGTGACATGGCGTTATTTGTTGCCGAACACCTCGGTGAAGTGCGGGAAGTCGTTCATGGACCACAGCGTCAGGCCCATCAGCGCGATGAAGAAGAACGTCGTCGCCGCCAGCGTGGCGTAGATGACCTTCTTCTCGGAGAGCAAGTGCATGAAGTATCCGGCCACGAGGAAGGACTTCACCGACGCCACCAGCAGCGCGATGGCGATGGTGACCTTCACGTTCGGGATGTGGATGTAATACAGCCACACCGTCAGCACAGTACCCACGAGCAGCGCGCCGAAGATGGCGAGGTAAACGCGGATGTCTTTCTTGAGTTGTTCAGGTGATGAATGGTCGCCCATAAAATTTCCTTACAGCAGATAGAGAACGGGGAAGAGAAAGATCCAGACCAGATCGACGAAGTGCCAGAACAGGCCGGCCACCTCGATGCGGTTGATATATTGCTCCGGCGCCTTCTGCCACCAGCGACGGCCGGTGAAGAAGAGATAGGTCATCACGAGCGCGCCGCCGATGACGTGCGCGGCGTGCAGGCCGGTGAGCGTGAAATAAATCGCGAAGTACGGGCTGCGCTGCGGCGTGTAGGACGAGAGATAAACGAGGTCGCTCAGCTTGACCGTGACCTTCTTGTGGTCGTGCGCCGCATCATGCGCCGCGCCCTTTTCCTTCTTCCCCTGGTTCAACGGGTCCGCGATGAAGGTGACGGTCTCGACATTGTTCGCCTTGAGTTTCTTGAGACTGACGAAGTGCGGGTTGCCGTCGAGGTGGCCGGTGACTTCGAGGAAACGCGCCTCGGGCAACTGCTTGTTCTTCGCCACGACCTTCGAGTCCGGCACGCCGTAGGTGTTCGCGAAAACACCGGAGCGCGTGGCCTCGTCGTCGTTGCCGTAGGATTCCTTGAGAAAAGCCGTGGCCGTCGCGTCGTCTTTGAAACGAATCGCGTAATGGATGAACTTCTCGTTGTATTCGTAGCTCTTGATGCCCACGAAACCCAGCGCGCAGAGAATGGTCAGGCCGAGATAGACGCGCGCCTTGTTAAAATTCCCCAGCTTCAAATTCGCCCAGCACATCACGACCGTGACGGACGAGGTGATGAGCACCCAGGTGTTGAACGTGCCGATGGGGATGTTCAGCAAGCCTTCCGGCCAGAAGCTCGCGCCCACGCGCAGCAGCACGTAGGACGAGAAGAGCGCGCCGAAGAGCATGACTTCCGAGGCGAGGAACAGCCAAATGCCGACCTTGGCGTTATACAGCCCGGTGTCCTTGCGCGGAGTAACTGTGTAAGGGATTTCCATGAAATATCCTGATCGTTATTTGGCTTGGTTCTGCGGCGTGTAATCCGTCTTCGCACCGGGGACGCTGTAGTCGTACGGGCCGCGATGCACTTCGGGTTCCACGGCGAAATTGCCGTGCGGCGGCGGCGTGGGCGTCTGCCATTCCAGCGTCGTGGCCTGCCACGGATTGTCCGACGTGACTTTCTTCCCGTTCTTGATGCTCCAGAAGAAGTTGATGATGAACGGAATCTGCGCGAGTCCGAGGCACCACGCCGCGATGGAAACCCACGAGTTCATGCCGATGATGGTTGCACTCAACGCGCCCTCGATGCCGGGGTTCTGCGCGAGCGAATACGTCGCGCCACCGTCCGACATGCGGCGTAACATGCCCGCGAGTCCTTGCAGGAACATGGGGCCGAAAATCAAATTCATGAACACGAACGACAGCACGAAGTGAATGCGGCCCAAGCCTTCGCTCATCATTCGGCCCGTGACTTTCGGGAACCAGAAGTAGATGCCCGCAAAGAGCGCGAAGATCGTTCCCGGTGCGACCACGTAGTGGAAGTGCGCGATGACGTAGTAGGTGTCGTGCAGGAGAATGTCGCTCGCGTTGAAGCCCAGCGGCAGACCCGTCAGACCACCGATGCCGAACATCGGCAGGAAGGCCAGCGCGAAAAGCATCGGCGTGTTAAACCGAATCGAGCCGCCCCACAGCGACAGGAACAGCGCGGTGAGAATGATGACCGACGGAATCGAAATGATCATCGTCGTCGTCTGGAAGAACGTCGAAATCTTCGTGCCCATGCCCGTCAGATACATGTGGTGCGCCCACACGATGAACGAGAGGAAGCCAATGGCCAGCGACGCGTGGACCAGCGCCTTGTAGCCCCAGAGCGGCTTGCGTGTGTTGCAGGCGATGATTTCCGCCACGATGCCCATCGCCGGGAGAATCAAGACATACACTTCAGGATGACCGAGGAACCAGAACAGATGTTGCCAGAGCAACGGACTGCCGCCGCCGCTCACGTCCACCGTCTGGCCGGAAATCACGAGACCGCTCGGGAGGAAGAAGCTGGTGTCGAACACGTTGTCCATGAGCTGCATCACGCCGGCCGCTTCGAGCGGCGGGAACGCGAGCAACAGCAGGAACGCCGTCACGAACTGCGCCCAGACGAAGAACGGCAGGCGCATCCAGCTCATGCCCTTCGCGCGCAACTGGATGATGGTGGCGATGAAATTCACCGCGCCCAGCAGCGACGACGTGATGAGCAGCACCATGCCCAGCAGCCAGAAAGTTTGTCCGTCAATGCGGTTCGCCAAGTCCGCCATTGAGGCCAGCGGAGAATACGAGGTCCAGCCGGAGCGCGCCGCGCCGCCGGGGATGAAGAAGCTCGCCAGCATGACCACGCCGCCGAGAAAGAAGCATTGAAAGCTCGCCATGTTGATGCGCGGGAACGCCATGTCGGGCGCGCCGATTTGCAGCGGGACGACGTAGTTGCCAAAGGCCGCGAAAGCCAGCGGCACAATCGCCAGGAACACCATGATGGTGCCGTGCATCGCGCCGAAGGAGTTGTAGAGATCGGGCGACATGATGCCGCCGGGAATCATCACCTTGCCTTCTTCACCGAGAATCCATTGCAGGAAACCGCCGACCACCGGAATGGGCTGGCCGGGATACGCAATCTGCCAGCGCATCGCCGCCATCAGCAGGAAGCCGAAGAAGAGGAACAGCAGCGCGGTGATGGCATACTGAATCCCGATGACCTTGTGGTCGGTCGAGAAAACGTATTGGCGCATGAAGCCAGGCTCGTGATGAGCGTGCGCTTCGTGCGCCGTGTGTGTCGTCGAATGTGTCGCAGCCATGGGTCGTTATGTGTTCACTGCCGGAAATTTCCGAAGCACGGAAACTAGCTTTCCGTGAAAATTCCTGTCAACGGCAGATTCAGTTTTCATGGTTCAATGCCGCACTTTGTCGAGCGCCATCAGCCCGAAAAGGATTGGCAAATAAAGAATCGAAGCAAAGAAAAGCTGCCGTGCGCGGGCGCGCGTCAGATCGCGCGAGAATTGGATCGCGCACCACAGAAACGCCATGCCCAGCACCAGCGCGCCAAAGAAATAAACCACGCCCGCCGTGCCAAACAGCGCCGGACACACGCTCACGGGAATCAATCCGAGCGTGTGACTGATGGCCTGCCGCCCCGTGCGCGTGCCATCCGGATCGCAGCCCGGCAGCATCACGAAGCCAGCGTTCTTGTACTCGTCGCGGTAGAGCCAGGCGATGGCGAGGAAGTGCGGCAGTTGCCAGAAAAACAGAATCGCAAACAGCGCCCAACCTTCGCGCGAGACCATGTCGCGCGCCGCCGTCCAGCCCATGAGCGGCGGCAGCGCACCAGGAATCGCGCCGACCGCCGTGTTCAAAGTCGTGACGCGTTTGAGCGGCGTATACACCAGCACATAGCTCAACAGCGTGACCGCGCCGAGCAGGCTGGTCAGCAGATTCACGAACAGCGCGAGATGCACGAGTCCGCCGATGGAGAGAATTCCGCCCGCGATTAGCACGGTGGACGGCGTAAGTTCGCCCGCCGGAATCGGTCGTGATTCCGTGCGCGGCATTTTCGCGTCATGGTCGCGCTCCCACCATTGATTCAACGCCGCAGCGCCGCACGCGACGAGCGCCGTGCCGAGCAGCGCGTGCGCGAGCAAGGCCCAGTCGGTTGCGCCTTCCGTGCCCGCGTAGAAACCCGCGAGCGTCGTCAGCAGCACCAGCACGGTGAGCCGCATCTTCACCAAGTCCGACCAGATCGCGAACGTCGAGCGCGCGCCGGCGGTTTCGGCTGGAAGAATAGCTGCGTCGGCCTTCATGCGGGTTTGAATTGCGAAGCCGGAGAGAGCGCCGCGTCCCGCGCGTTCGCCGGTGCCGCCTGCGCGACAAAGCGAGACGCGATCAGCACCAGCATCCAGCCGGTGGCAAACGTCAGTGCGCCCAACGCCACATGCGCCGTCGTCACATCCACCTTGCGCTGAAAAAGAATGCTGAGAATGCCCAGTGTGACCTGCACCAAAGCCAGCCCGACCCACAGCCCCGCTACTTTGCGCAACAGCGAACCCGCCGCCGCCCGCTGCCACGCCACCACCGCGCACCCGATGATCGCGAACAACAGCACAAACCCCGTGAACCGATGCAGCATGTGAACCACGATGTGCGGCGCGGTGATGGGCTGCTCGCCCGCCGCTTCCATGCGATGGGCGTTGTAGAATTGAACAGAAGCCGCGTCGGTCGCGGGCCAAACTTTGCCATACGCGAGCGGGAAATCCGGCACCGCCAGCCCCGCGTGCTGATGCCGAATCGTCGCGCCGAAAATCAACTGCACGAGAATCAACAGACATGTGACCGCAAACCACCGCCGCGCCGCCATCGCATTGGCCGCAGTGAGTTCGCGCACTTCTCCCCTGCCCCACCAACGCGAAGTAAAGAAAGCAATCGAACAGAGGAGCAGAAAATACAGTTGCGCCAGCGCGGCGTGGAAGATGCCGAACTCCGTCCCCAGCCCATGCTCATCGAACACCACGCGCATTCCGCCCAGCACGCCCTGCACGATGACGCCGATCAGCGCAATCACACCCAGCCAGCGCAGCCAGCGGCGCGATTCCTTCAGCCAGAGCCAGACCGTCAGCACGATGGTCAGAAGCCCGACCCAAGAGGCCAGCAGCCGGTGCGTGTGCTCGTAAAAAACGCCGCCAATCCACTTCGAGGGCGGGAACAGAAACATGTTCTCGCCATACGTCGTCGGCCAGTCCGGCACCGCCATGCCCACGCCCTTCGTCGTCACCACGCCGCCCAGCGCCACGAGCGCCAGCGTCGTGAGCGCGAGCACGCACGAGAAGCGGTGCAGCCAGACGTTGTGGGTGGAGCGAGTCATCTTTTAACGAATGATGCCGCTGCGACTTTGGCCGCAGCGGCATCAGACAATCCAACTGAAATTACGGAGTCGCCGCCGGAACCTTGAGCGTGAAGCTCGCGGTCTTCTTGTCATCCGCGCCCACCGTCACTTTTTCCGTGGCCGCGCCCGCTTTGCGGTGCATGGCCTCGATGGTGTATTCGCCCGCCGGGAGGCCGGAAATCTTGAAGTTGCCGTCCTTGTCCGTGACCGCGAAGTAGGGATGATCCACCACGCCCACATAGGCGAACATCCAAGGATGCACGTCGCACTTGAACTGCACGAGCACTTCCGGCTTCTCGAAAACGAACTCCGACTTCATGCCTTTGACCGGCTGGCCGACGTTACGTTCCTTGTTGCCGGCGACTTTCGGAAGCGGATGCACGTTGTGGAGCAGCGCATCCGAGTTCTGCACGTCGAACTTCTGGCCGGCCTGCACGCCGATGACGTAGGGGGTGTATTCGCAGCCGACCTGGTCGAGCAGCGGCCCCTTCGTGGCGGGCGCGGGCGCGGGCTTTGCGCCAGCCTTCACGTACACAAACACATCCGCCAGCCCCTTGTCCGCACCGACCACATAGTGGCGAGTGGTGATGGGCTTGGGCTGGAGCTTGCCGCAGGAAGCGTCGAGGGTGATGGCTTTTTCCGGGGCGGGCGTGCCGGACAAAGTGACTTTGCCGGAGATTTCCGCCGCCGAAGCGACCGAGGCGGCGAGCGCCGCGAGAGTGAGAACAGTCAGTGTCTTTTTCATAAAAAGGTTCGCGAACCTAGCATCCGTGTTTCGTCGTTCAAGTCATTTGTGAAACATTTCACAATGTCCCGATGAAGGTCTGACGAACCGACCGGCGCGTCATTCATTCATGGGCGTTGGACGCGAACGCGGGACGCGCGTTTCAATCTGAATGAGTAGGTCAATCGCCTACGCAGCCAGCTTCAGAAAATTGGCGAGAAGCGTTTCACTCCGCCGTCGCCCCGTTT
>JANOAY010000918.1:0-2371 GCA_031411375.1 Pedosphaera sp.
CCGGGCGGCTGGAAGCCGACCCTCACTGGCAGGCAGGGATGCCTGCCGCCACAAAAACTTCTCAGCCCTTCACACTGAACAGCGCCTCGGCGAATTGCTTCGCGTTGAACGGCTGCAAATCATCCGCCTGCTCGCCCACGCCGATGAATTTGATCGGAATGCCTAGCTCCTTCTGAATCGCCACGACCATGCCGCCCTTGCTCGTGCCGTCGAGCTTTGTGACCACGAGGCCGGTGAGTTTCACGGCTTTGTGGAATTCGCGCGCCTGGTTCAGCGCGTTCATGCCGGTGGTCGCGTCAAGCACGAGCAGCGTCTCATGCGGTGCGCCGGGGAATTTCTTGTCCATCACGCGATGCACTTTCTGAAGTTCCTGCATCAGGTTATGTTTCGTGTGCAGGCGGCCCGCAGTGTCGATGAAGAGGTAATCCGCGTTGCGCGCCTGCGCGGCCACGATGGCATCGTGTGCGATGGCTGCCGGATCCGCGCCGTGCGCGCCGGCAATCACCGGCACGTTGAGCCGCGTGCCCCAGATTTTGATCTGCTCAACCGCTGCGGCGCGGAAGGTGTCGCACGCCGCGAGCACGGAAGTCTGGCCGCGCTGTTGAATGAGATGCGCGAGCTTCGCGCTGGTCGTGGTCTTGCCCGTGCCGTTCACGCCGATCATCGAGACGACGGTCAGACCGGCAGGCAGCTTCTTCAACTCCGCGTCATTCGCGGAGAGGCTCTGCTCCACTTCGCGCGCGGCGATTTCGAGGAAGTCCAAACCGGCCTTGCCCTGTGACTCAAACGCCTTCTTCGCCGCCGTGAGAATCTGCTGCGTCATCGCCACGCCGAGATCGGCGGCGAGCAGCGCGGCTTCGAGTTCGTCGAGCGATTCTGCTGTGAGCTTCGGCGAGCGCGTGACGATGCGTTTGATTTCCGACGTGAGCTTGTCGTGCGTTTTCGACAGACCGTCTTTGATTTTCTTGAAGAGTCCGAGCATGGGGAAAAATCAGTTCGCCGTCGGCACGGCGGAATCAGCGCGCGGAGCCTGCCACTTCTTCACCGCCTCCTTCATCTTCTCGACGTGCTGATAGGGGAGCTTGATGCCGCCGATGAGCGGGCGGCCTTTGCTCATCCCGTGGCAGTCCGAGCCGCCGGTCACGAGCAGGTTGAGCTGCTCGGCCATTTTTTCGTAATGCGCTGCCTGCGCCCACGGATGCTTCGTGTGATAGCACTCCAGGCCGTCCATGCCGCACGCGGCGAGCGTAGGGATCAATGCATCGCAATGGTTCAGGCCGGGATGCGCCATGACCGCGAGACCGCCCGCGCCGTGAACCAGCTCAATCGCTTCCGTCGCGGACATCTTGAACTTCGGCACCCACGCGGGCCGTCCATTTTTCAGGAAGCGTTCAAACGCCTCATCAAGCGACCGGCACAAGCCTGCCTTCACCAGCGCGCGCGCGACATGCGGACGACCTGGCGCGCGGCAGTTCGCGACTTCAAAAACCGTTTCCTCGCGCAACGGCACGCCGAGCTTCTGAATCGCCGCGACCATCTCGCGGATGCGGCTCTGGCGCACTTCTTGGAACTTCGCCAACTCCACGAGCAACTTCGCATCCGTGGTGTTGATGAAATACGCGAGCATGTGCACCTCTTGGCCATCGATCTCCGCCGTCAGTTCCGTGGCGGGAATGAACTCAATGCCGTGCGACGCGCAGGCCGCCGCCATGCGTTCGCAACCTTCCACCGTGTCATGATCGCTCAGGGCGAGCGCGCGAAATTTCAGCCGCGCGCCATGCCCCGCCAGTTCTTCGGGCGAGTAAGTGCCGTCGGAGAAATTCGTGTGGAGATGGAGGTCGGCGAACATGGTTACTTCACGTCGCCGCGCGCGGGCCGCATCAAATCGCCCTTCACCTTGTCGAGGATGCCGTTCACGAATTTCCCGCTGTCCTCGGTGGAAAACTTTTTTGCGATGTCCACCGCCTCGTTGATGCTCACGACGGGCGGGATGTCGTCGCGGTGCAGCATCTCGTAAATGGCCAGGCGCATGATGTTGCGGTCCACGGCGGCGATGCGGGGCAAGTCCCAGTTCTTGGCGTGCTTCTTGATGACTTCGTCCAACGCGTCGCGCTGCTCGAGCGTGCCGCGAATGAGCGGGTCGGCGAAGAGCCGCATGGCCGCGTCCTCGGTAGTCGGCGGCGGCAGTTCGACCTTCTCGCCCCAGTTCGCCTTGGCGTTTTTCTCATCGACCAATGCCGCCATGCGTTGCGAGTTCCAGAAATGTTCGAGGGCCGCGTCGAGATTCTCGGGCGGATTCAAATCATGCTGGAACAGGAACTGGACGGCGCGTTCGCGCGCCTCGCGTCTCTTGCCCTTCATCGCCGCGAGG
>JANOAY010000919.1:0-5410 GCA_031411375.1 Pedosphaera sp.
AACTCACCCTGGTTCCGCTGCGCCCTCGCCGTGGCGGCGGGCACGGTGCTGGCCCTGTCCTTTCAAAAACCGAACATCGCGGGCCTGGCCTGGATTGCGCCCGCGCTGATTCTGTTGGCCGCGCGGGGCGGGAAAAGTTTCCGCTTCGGCTATCTCGCCGGGTTCACGCATTATCTCGTTTCACTTTCCTGGCTGCTGCACATCCCGGTGAAGTTTTATCCCATCCTCGGCTGGATCGCGCTCGCGGCGTATCTCGCGCTGTTTCCGGCGGCGTGGGCGTGGCTGTGTCATAAGCAGAAAGCGGAAAGCAGAGAGCTGAAATGGATCCCGCGCACGGGGCACGCGCTGTTTTGCGCGGCGGCGTGGGTGGCGGTGGAGATGATCGTGGCGCGGCTGTTCACAGGCTTTCCGTGGAACTTGCTCGGCACGTCGCAACAGAAACTGCTGCCGCTCATTCAAATCGCTTCGATCACCGGCGTGTATGGTGTGTCGTTTCTCGTCATCTGGTTCGCGGCGTCGCTGGTGAACGCCTTTGATACGCTGCTCTCCCAACCCTCGGCGCGCAACGTGTGGCTAAAGGAACTCGCGCTGCCCGTTTTCACGGTCGCGGTGATTTACGCGGTCGGGCTGCATCGGATCACCTCCGCACCGCCACCGGAACGCACGCTGCGGATGGCGCTGGTGCAACCAAGCATTCCGCAGACGATGATCTGGAATGACGCGGACGCCGGCCCGCGCCTCGCGCACTTGCTGAAACTCACCGAGGCCGCGCTCACCAACCAACCCGACGTGCTCCTCTGGCCCGAGGCCGCCACGCCGCGCATGGTGCGGAACGACGAACCCACCGCGCGAGGACTCGCGGAACTCGCGCAACGCAGCGGCGCGTGGTTCATCATCGGGTCGGATGACTTCGAGCGGCGCGGCACGAACGTCGTGTATTTCAATAGCAGCTTTCTCGTCAACCCGCGCGGCGAATTTGACGGCACGTATCGCAAGCGGCGGCTCGTCATCTTCGGCGAGTACGTGCCGCTCGTGGACTGGCTGCCGTTCATCAAATATCTCACGCCGATTGATGGCGGCTTCACGGCGGGAGAAAAGCCTGTGACGTTTGATCTCGGCGAGTTGCGCGCGAAGACGTCCGTGCTGATCTGCTTCGAGGATGTCTTCCCGCACTACGCGCGCGAGCACGTCACGGGCGAGGAGGATTTTCTCGTCAACATCACGAACGACGGCTGGTTCGGTGAAAGCGCGGCGCAATGGCAGCAGGCCGCGTGCGCCGCCTTTCGTGCGGTGGAGAACGGCGTGCCGCTGGTGCGCTGCGCGAACAACGGCCTGAGCTGCTGGGTGGATCGCTTCGGCGGACTGCACAATGTCTTCTTCGAGGACGGCCCGCGCGACATCTACCGCGCGGGGTTCAAGATCATCGAGGTTCCCCTGCCCTCCGCCGAGACGAAGGCGCGGCGCACGTTCTACAACCGGCACGGCGATTGGTTTGGATGGAGTTGCGTGGGCGTGGCGGCGGTGGCGCTCGGTCTTCGGTTTTGGCAACGCCGGCGGAAGAGAATTTGAGCGGTCAGCAATCAGGAACAATACTCACAGCATGAAAACGAAAGTGACGGTGGCGCTGATTTTGGCGTGGACAATCTTCACCGTCGGCGCGCACGAAAATGCCGTCACCGTTGCCAGTTTCGCCGAGTTGGCGCAGGCCGCTGCGCGCAGCGACCAGACAGTCACGATGAAGCCCGGCGTTTATCGCGTGACTGATCTCATCCCGTTGAGCGCGGTTGCGGAACGGCGGAAGCAGCAGCAGTGGCCGTGGCTGGATTTCAGCGGGCGCAACAACGTGTTTCATCTCGAAGGCGTGGTCATCGAACTGGACACGAAGCTGCGCTCGGCGTTGCACCCGCCGGTTCACACGGATGACTTCATCATCAGCGGGAGCAGCAACACGTTCTTCGGACTCACGATGACAAACCTTGGCAACGGCACGTCGCCGGGCGGCGCGGCGCTGGCGGTGCGCGGGGACGGGAACACCTTGCGCGGCGTGACGCTGCATGTGCGCGGATCATTTCCGTACGGCTACGGCGATCTGTTTGGCAAAGGCGGGCCGGACATCATCAGCCACAACAAGAAAAGCGGCGTTCTAGTCACGGGAAATGGCACGAGCCTGTTCGGCTGCCAACTGTTCATGCGTTCGTTCGGACATGGTTACTTCGTGCAGAAGGACGCGGCGGACGTGCGCTTCGAGGATTGTTCCGTGGAGGGCGTGATGCGCCCGACAAGCGAGATGCTGGCGGAGACGAACGGCCCGGCCTTCAAAGTCGGCTTCCGCACCGTGGCGAAGAATCGTGCGGGCGAAAACAAAGTGACGCCCGGCTACATGAAGTCGCTGTCCGAGGACGGCTTCCGCACCTACGGCGTGCATAGGAATTTGGTGCTGAAAAATTGCACGGCGAAGAACATGCGCGGCGGTTTTGAATTGCGGACGAAGACGGCGGTGCGCCTGGAAAACTGCACGGCCACCGGCTGCGAGCGCGCCTTCTGGGTGTCGAGCGGCGTGACGTTGGTGGGTGGAAAAGGCGACGCGCAGTTTGGCCCGCTTCTGTTCGCGGAAGGCGACAACGCCTCGGTGGAACTGGAACTCTTGCCCGCCGAATCTTCGATGAATGTCCACGCGCTCGCCGCCCTTCAAGGCTCCGGCCACAAAATCATCATCAAATCTTCCAACACCGGCCAGCGCACGAAGCCGTTGCCCATCCTCGTCGGCCACGGCACGCCGATGATGGGCGAGGGCATGGCCGCCATGCCGGAACAAAACGCGCGCAACATTTCCCTGCGCAACGAAACCGCGATGCCCGTCGTCATCGGACGCAAGGCCAGCGGCGGAGAAATCACCACGCGCGGCGCGGTGACGGAAAACGCCGGGAAGAATGTGGCCGTGAGGAAACTGAAATAGGGCCGCCCTAATCCCGCTCCGCGAACTCGAAGCTGACCTTGCCCTTGCCTTCAATGACGAGGTGCGCGTCGAAAGGTTTTCCGGTGCGTGATATGAAATTCTTCAGCAAGTCCGTCTTGCCTGTCTTGAGCAGCTTCTGCAACTGCTCCACGTCAATCGCGCGACCCGTCTTGATTTTCTCCACCTTGAACGTGCAGCGCTTGGCGTCGCGCTGTGAGTTCTCGCAGAGGTAGAGGTCGGTGCTCTGGAACACTTTGCCTTTGCACTTGGGGCACACGCCCAAAGATTCCTGACCGGTGAAATCAATCTTCACCACCGGGCCTTTCACCTTCTCCGGGAACTTCCGCACGCGCGGCGGGAAGTCGAAGCTGACCTTGCCGTCCTTGTAGATCAGGAAGGCCTCGAACTTGCGGTTCGTCTTGTTCGAGACAAAACCCTTGAGCAATTCCGTCTTGCCCTCGGTGAGCAGCTTCACGACCTGCGCGCGCTCGATGGGCTGCTGCAAAATGATCGCGCCCGTTTTGAAGTCGCAGGTCTTGGCCGGCCCCGTCGCCTTCTCGCAGACGTAATTCATCCCGTTCTCGAAGACGCGCGCGCCGCACTTGGGGCACTTCCCGAGCGGTTCCTTGCCGGTGAAATCCACCGGGGCTGCGGGCGCTCCGTCGGCTCCCTCCTCCTCGTTGCCAAACTCGAACTTCACTTCGTTCGTCGGCGAGAGCTTGACCACGGCGGCAAAGGGAAAACCCTTCTTGCTGCGGAAGCCCTGGAGCGGGCCAATCGTCTTCTCGACGATCAGTTGCTGCACTTCCTCTGGCTCGAACATGCGACCGCCCAAAACTTTCCGCACGTAGAAGTCGCAGTTCTTGCATTTGAACTCACGAAACTTCTCGTGGATTTCGTCGCCGCACTTGGGGCAGCGCACCATGAGCACGCCGAAATCGCCGGGGATGGTGTCCTTGTCGTAGAGCTTGGCCTTGCGGACGATCTCCTCGGTGAAGTGCCGGATCTCCGTCATGAACTGCTCGCGCGCGATCTGTCCGCGCTCCATCTTCTTCAACTGAAATTCCCAGTCGCCCGTCATCTCGGGCTGACGCAACTCCTGCACGCCGAGACCGTCGAGCAATTGCATGAGCGAGAACGCCTTCGCCGTCGCCACCAGATCGCGTCCGTTGCGAACCAGATACGCTTCGGTGATCAACCCTTCGATGGTCGCCGCGCGCGTCGCGGGCGTGCCGAGACCGCGCTCGCTCATCGCCTCGCGCAATTCATCGTCGTCCACGAGCTTGCCCGCGCTTTCCATCGCGCCGAGCAGCGTGGCTTCCGAGTAGCGCGCCGGGGGCTTGGTCACGCTCTGTCTCACTTCCACGTCGGTCGTCTGGACGCGTTCGTTCGCCTGCACGGGCGCGAGCGTCGGCTCCTCTTCGGAGTCCACTTCCTTGCCGTACACTTCGAGCCAGCCCGCTTTCATCATCACCTTGCCGGTGCTTTTGAAAGGCTCAGTCTCGACGCGCGTGATGCGGACGGTCTCCAGAAATTCCGCCGCTGGATAAAACACCGCGAGGAACCGTTTCGTCACCATGTCGAACAGCTTCTGCTCCGGCTCCGTCAGGTTTTTCGGCAGCACGCCCGTGGGCACGATGGCAAAGTGATCGCTGATCTTCGCGTTGTTAAAGATGCGCTTGTTCGGATGCACCCAGCCTTGCTTGAGAATTTTTTCCGCGAAGGAACTGTAGCCCGCGAGGTCCCTCAAGGAGTCGAGCGTCTGCTTCACCGTGGCGATGTAATCCTCCGGCAAGGCGCGCGAGTCCGTTCTCGGGTAGGTCAGCACCTTGTGCTTTTCGTAGAGCGCCTGCGCGAGTCCGAGCGTGTTCTTCGCGCTGAAACCAAAGCGTCCATTCGCCTCGCGTTGAAGCGTCGTCAGGTCGTAGAGAAGCGGCGACATCTGCGTCGCGGGCTTGCTCTCCTCGGTGACGATGCCGGGCTTGCCTAGACACTTCGTGCGAATGGCTTCCGCTCTCGCCTTGTCCCACAGCCGCTCTGGCTTCTGCTCAACATCACCTTCCTTGGCATCCGACCGTTTGAATTTTTCATCAAACCACTTGCCCGGATAACTGCCGCCCTGCGCCGCGAACGTCCCCATGACCTCCCAATAATCCCGCGCCACGAACTTCCGAATCTTCGCCTCGCGATCCACCACGATGGCCAGCGTCGGCGTCTGCACGCGGCCCACGGTCGTCTTGTAGAAGCCGCCCGCCTTCGAGTTGAAGGCGGTCATGGCGCGCGTGCCGTTGATGCCCACGAGCCAGTCGGCTTCCGAGCGCGAACGCGATGCGTCCGAGAGCGGCAGCATGGATTCGTCGCTGCGGAGCTTCTGAAAACCTTCGCGAATCGAGTTCGCCGTCATGGACTGGAGCCAGAGCCGCTTGACCGGCTGCTTCGCGCCCGTGAAGGCCA
>JANOAY010000920.1:0-3164 GCA_031411375.1 Pedosphaera sp.
GCGGCATGTACACGGCGAACACGATGGCGTCGGCGATTGAAGCGCTCGGCATGAGTTTGCCGAACAGTTCCGCGCAAGCCGCCATCTCCGGCGAGAAGACGAGCGACTGCGAACGCGCGGGCGCGGCGGTGTTAAACCTTATCAAGCGCGGCATCCGCCCCAGCGACATTATGACGAAGAAGGCGTTCGAGAACGCCATCACGCTCATCATTGCGCTCGGCGGTTCCACGAATGCGGTGCTGCACCTAATCGCGATGGCGCACACTATCGGAGTGAAGCTGACGATTGATGATTTCACGCGCGTCGGCAAACGCGTGCCGGTGCTGGCCGACCTCAAGCCAAGCGGCAAATACGTGATGAACGAGTTGGTGAAAATCGGCGGCACGGTTCCGTTGATGAAGATGCTGCTTGATGAAGGCTTGATGCACGGCGACTGCATGACCGTCACCGGCAAGACGCTCGCGGAGAATCTGAAGAACGCGCCGAAGTATCCGGCGGGCCAGGACGTGGTGCGGCCGTTCAGCAATCCCATCAAGAAGAACAGCCATCTCGTGGTGATGTACGGCAACCTCGCCTCGACCGGCGCGGTCGCAAAAATTTCTGGCAAGGAAGGCATGACCTTCACCGGCAAAGCCATCGTGTTTGAAAAAGAAGAGGCGGCGCTCGCGGCCATTCTTGATGGCACGGTGAAAAAAGGCCACGTCATCGTCATCCGCTACGAAGGGCCGAAAGGCGGCCCCGGTATGCGCGAGATGTTGTCGCCGACTTCCGCCGTCATGGGCCGCGGCCTGGGCAAGGACGTGGCGCTGATCACGGACGGGCGTTTTTCCGGCGGCAGCCACGGCTTCGTGGTCGGCCACATCACGCCCGAGGCGCAAATCGGCGGCGCGATTGCCATCATCAAGAACGGCGATTCGATCACCATTGATGCGGACAAGCGGCAGTTGAACCTGAACGTTCCTGCGAGCGAGATCAAAGCGCGCCTTAAGAAGTGGAAAGCGCCCGCGCCGCGCTACACCCGTGGCGTGCTGGCGAAGTACGCGAAGCTCGTGACGTCCGCGCATCTCGGCGCGGTGACGGATGCGGGTCTTTGAGTTGCAAGCTGACGACTAAATCCCATGCCCAAGTGGGTCAAACTGGTCATCGGGATTTTGCTGCTGCCCGCGTGCATCGGCGCGGCGTCGGCGCTGTCGCGCGTGGTCAGCTCGGCGGGGAACGCGCACACGTTTTGGATCGCGCTCATCGGCGGCGCGGCCTGCTGGCTCACGGTGTTCCTGCTGTTGCCCAAGCCGATGCTCGTCTATGTCTTCGGTCATGAACTGACGCACGCGTTGTGGACGTGGGCGTGCGGCGGGCGGGTGAAGAAGTTCAAGGCCAGCGCGAAGGGCGGGCACGTCGTCATCACCAAGTCGAACTTTCTCATCGCGCTTGCGCCGTATTTTTTTCCGCTCTACGCGGTGCTGGTCATTTTGGTGTTCGTGATCGGGAATCTGATCTGGCGCTGGGAAAGCTACGCGCCGTGGTTCCATTTCCTGCTCGGCGCGGCCTACGCCTTTCACGTCACACTGACGTGGCACATTTTGCAGACGCAGCAGAGCGACATCACCGAGCAGGGCTACCTCTTTTCGGGAGTGGTGATTTGGATCGGGAATGTGCTGGTGCTGTTGATTGGCATCCCGCTGCTCACCTCGCGCGTGGGCGTGCTGGATGCGCTGGCGTGGTGGCTGAACGGGACGGCGCGCGTGCTGCACTGGCTGGCAAGGGTGTTTTGAATTTTATTTGACCACGGAAGACACGGAAAACACGGAATCGGAAAGACCAACGGAACGCCGGGCAAAATTTCTGATTCATTCCCCTTCCGTGTTTTCCGTGTCTTCCGTGGTTAAACTTTTGCCTCCTGCTGGCGCGGCGTGGTCACCACTTCAATCGCCGCCGGATGAGCGCCACGAACTCCTGGGTGAACGGTACGCGCAGCGCGAAAGCGGCGGCGAAATAGACCAACGTGGCGGCGAGCATCGGGATAAAAACTGCGCCGGTCTTGTGCGCGAACGTGGCGTGGCCAAGACGGTTTTCCCAAACGGCGCCCACACCCCACGCGGCCAGCGCGGCCACGCCGCCGCAGACCAGCAGGGACAACGCAGGCTTGCGCAGCGCCTCCAGATCGAGCCGGGCGATCTTCTTCCGCAGCGCGAAGGCCAGCAGCGAGACGTTCATGAAGGCGGTGGCCGTGTTCGCGATGCCCAGCCCGGCTTCGCGCAGGAACCACACCATCGGCAGCGTGAGCAGCGCGTTCATCACGAGGCAGAAGACGGAAATTTTCATCGGCGTCTTCGTGTCGCCCAGCGCGTAGAAGGCGCGCGCGAAAATGTTCACGCCCGAGAAGGCGAGCAGTCCCGGCGCGAGCGCGATGAGGCCGAGGGTGACACGGCGCGTGGCGGCAGCGTCAAATTCTCCGCGCTCGAAGAGCAGCCGGATGATCGGCTCGGCGAGCACGATGAGAATCACCGTCGCGAGCAGGTTGATGAAGAGCAGGTAGCCGAGGCCGTCGCGCAGCGTGGTGCGGAACTCGGGAAACTTTTTCTCCGCCGCGAGTCCCGAGAGCGTGGGCAGCAGATACATCGCGAGCGAGATGCCGAAGACGCCTTGCGGCAACTCCATGAGCCGCACTGCGTAGCCAAAGGCGGCGACGATTTCCGGCCCGATGAAGAAGGAAAATCCGCTGGCGAGCATGACGTTGATTTGAAACGCCGCCACGCCCACGGTCGCAGGCAGCATCTGCTTCACAACCCGCCGCACGGTGGGATCGCTCCACGGCTTGATCCAGCGGTAGTGAAATCCCTCGCGCCAGAGCAGCGGCATTTGAAACAGCGCCTGCGCCGCGCCCGCCAGCAGCACGCCGAGCGCGAGACCGATGACCTGTTCCCCTGGTTCAGTTCCGAAACGTGGCGCGAGAAAATACACCGAGGCGATCATCACCACGTTGAGCAGGGCCGCGCCGAGCGCGGGGATGAAGAAATGGCCGCGTGCGTTTAACATGCCCATGCACACGGCGGCGAGGCAGACGAGCAGGAGATACGGAAACATCACGCACAGCAGGTCCAGCATGAAGGCTGTAGTATCTTTGAATTGAAAGACCCCCAGCGCGAAAGAAATGCCCAGCATCC
>JANOAY010000921.1:0-4431 GCA_031411375.1 Pedosphaera sp.
CTGCGCGAGCCCGTTCGCGAGACGCTCGCGTCCAGCGTCGAGCTGTTGCGCGATGTTCTTGTCCTCCGGCTTCAACGCGCTCGCGTCCTCGAGCATGTTCACGCCCTCTTGGATTTGCGGCACGTCCGGCTGCATGACCATCGGCTGGTTGGCCTTGGGCATGACCATGTTGTTCGCGAGCGTCTTGCGTGTGCCTTCCTCGGCCAGAGCCTGCGCGAGCAAGTCCTTGGCTTTCTCCTCGCCCGCCTGCGCCTCCTGCGCCTGCTGGCCTTCGGGCTTCATCTCGTTCGCGTCGTGGAACTGCTCCATGGCGCTGCGAAGCTTCTGGATGCGCTGTTCAGCGGGCTGCGGCTGCTGCTGGCCCTGCTGCAAATTTTCCTGCGCCTTCTTGAGCAGCGTGTCGAGCAACAGCTTGTGCGCCTGCTCGCGGTTCTTGCGTGCGTCGGCGTGCTTGGGGTTGTCCTTCAACAGCGCGTCGTAATTCGCGATGGACTGCTTCCAGCGCGAGATGGCGGCGTCGGGGTCCTTGGCCTGCGCGTTGAGCCCGAGACGGAAGTCAGCGTTGCCTTTTTGGAAACGCGCCTTGGCGACGAGGGGTTTCGAGCGCGCGTTCTCCACGAGATCGAGATCGAGCAACGCTTCCTCGAAACGCCCCTCGGCGTAGGCGGTAACGGCGCGGTTATAGAGCAGATGCGGGTTCTCGGGATGCTTCGCCAGTTCACGATCCAGTTCCGCGCGCACTTCGGAAGCCTGGCCTTGCGACAACTTTTGTTGAAGCAATGGCACATCCACAGCGGCGAACGCAGTCGAAGTAGCCAGACAGGAAATGGCCGCGAGAGAACGCAAAGAATGCAGAGAGAAGAAAGTCCCTCTTTGCGCTCGCTGCGTTCTTTCGCGGCTAAAAATCTTCTTCTTCATCGCTGAGTTTCCGTCCCCAAAATGCTGGGCAGCACGCGTCGTCGCGCAAAGCGCTCCGCGCCGAGCCAGACTCTAGCCGCCAGCGCCAGAATCGCAATCGCCAGCGGCACGAAGAATCCCTCGCGATAATTCTGCAAATCACCGCGCGCCGTCTTCTCCGCCAACGGACGCAGCACTTCCTCGCGCAATTGCCGCAGCCCCTCGCCGTTCTGCCCGAGGCGGTAATAACGACCGCCGCCCGCATTCGCCACGCGTCGCAGGTTGTTCTCGTCGAGCCGCGTGGTGATGTCCGGCGCGTTGGGCGGCTGCTGCGCCACCGGCGGGGCGGTGGGCGGAATGAACACGCCGTTCTGAAAAATCATCGGCGCATTCGGCGGCGGAGCTGCCGCCGCCCGATACGCGGGAATGCGTGCCCCCGTGGCCGTGCCCACGCCGATGGTGTGAATCGTAATTTGATGATCGCGCTTCAGCTTGCGCGCGAGTTCCAGCGCCTTGCCGCCGTCCAGTTCCTCGCCGTCCGACATGAGGATGAGCGTCCGCTGCGGCAAGGCATTGCTCGTGAAGAACCGCGCCGCGCGATCCATCGCCGACGCCATCGAACTGCCCGGGTCGCTCAACGCCGTCGGGTTGATGTAGCTGAGAATCGTCCGCAGCGCCCGCGTGTCGTAGGTCAGCGGCGCGTTCAAATAGCCGATGCCTGCGAAGGTGATCAGCCCGATGCGGTCTGCGCGCGTGTCGGCGAAGAATTTGTCGAGCGCATTGGTCACAGCGGTGTAGCGCGTTGGCTTTAGGTCGCTGGCCAGCATCGAACGCGACGCGTCGAGCGCGATTAGATACGACGCGCCCTGCGACTCACTGCGCTCGTCGAACTGGAAATACAGCGGCCGCGCCAGCGTGACGAACAGTGCGGTAACGGCGATGAACAGGAGCACGCGATCCCACAGCCGACGTTTGTGAATCACCCCCGTGTCCACCCACGCCGGGCTGTTCGCACCGACAAACTTCTCCAGCAACACGCGCCGCCGCCGCCGCGTTTCCCACACCAGCAAGGCCAGCACCAGCCAGACCACTGGGAGTGCAAACAGAAATTGTGGCAGTGCGAATTTCATCGGGGCAAAGAATTTTTAACCACGGATGGACACAGATAAGAAAAAAACGAGCAATGGAAACGAATGCCGCGCCAGCGGCAATTCCGTTTTCCCCATCCGTGTTTATCCGTGTCCATCCGTGGTAAAAAAAATTTCTTCAAGGAATGCGCCTCCGCAGCAGTTCGTTCCACAAAATGTCCGCGAGGAACACCAGCAGCCCCGCGCCGACCAGCCACGGAAACCATTCGTGCCAGTTCACGTAGCGCTTTTGCAGCAGCGCCTTTTTCTCCAGCTCATCAATCAGGCCATAGACCTTCTTCAAACCCTCGGTGTCGCGCGCCTGAAAAAACTGCCCGCCCGTCATGCGCGCCGCCTTGTGCAACTCATGATTTGCCGCCGCGCTCGGCGTCACGATCTCCGGCCCGATGATCACGGAGTAGAGCCGCACCTGCGCTTGCAGGACGAACGGCGCGATCATCAGTGGCGGGCGGCCCACCATGTTCTGTCCGTCCGTGACCATGATGATGACCTTGCTGCGCTCACTGTTCTGCTTGAGGAATTGCAAACTCGCGGCGAGACCCTCGCCGATGGCCGTGCCGGTGGCGTAATCGGTTTCCTTCAACGAGTTCATGGCCCACTCGTGATCCAGCGTGAGCGGGCTGACGAGAAACGGACTGCGCGCGAAGCACACGATGCCGATGCGGTCATGCGGGCGCTTGCCCACGAAATCCTCCACGACATGCAGCAGCGCCTCGCGGCGTGAAATGCGTTTGCCCGCGAGATGAAAATCCTGCTCCGCCATCGAGCGGCTGAAGTCGAGCGTGAGCATGATGTCAATGCCCTTGGTCGGGTCCGGCACATCCCCACGCGGCACACGCGGTCTGGCGAGCGCGACGATGAGCAACGTGAGCGCGAGCAACAACAACGTCCAACGCCAGCGTCCGGCGTGACGTCTCGGCGTAATGCCGAGCGCGCGCAGCGATTGCAGCGAAGGCAGCGTAATGGATGGCAACGGGCCGGTCTTGCCCAGTCGCCACGCCAGCCACGGAATCAGGAGCAGCGCCAACAGCGCCCACGGCCAGGCGAACTCGAAGCCCTCAGCAAAGGCAGGCAGATTCACGCGCTCCGGCCTCCGGCTTGTTCAGGCGGAATGCACCGGCGCACGAACTGTTCCGCACCATCAATCGTCGCGAGCGTTTGCTCCGCAGGCGCATTCGCGCGCGCGAATTTCAACTGGTCGAAGAACTTCAAGAACTCGCCGAGTTGTGCTTGTGATTCGGCGTTCAACTCCGGCGCAGCCTGCGCGGCTCCGAGAAACTCGCGCGTGGTCTGGTAACGGATGGGCAGCGCGAAGCGGGCTTCGATGTAGGTGCGGAGAATGTCCGAGCACTCGATGGCTACGGCGTAGGCGTCGAGCGTGGCGTGGCGCGCGCGCAGTTCGGCAAGACGTCGCAGTGCTTCGAGATGCGGCGGCGGACCAGGCGGCGCAGTCGACGCGACGGGCGCGGGCGGCGGACGATTCTTCCACCAACGCCGCACGAAGAATCCCGCCACCGTGAGCACGAGCATCACCAAGGCGATGAACCAGAGGCTCTGCCACCACACCGGCACGGGCACCAGCGTCAGGTCTTCGATGATGAGCGCGTTGGTCATGGCTCAGGCGACACGGCGCCGCGATTGCAGTGTGAGGAACGTACGCAGCGGATTGGCCCACGGCTTGTCCGTGGCGATCTCCAGGTGACCGATGCGCGAGCGACGGAAGAATTCGCGGAGATTTTCCTGACGCTGAACAGCAGCTTGCTCGAAAGCGGCGCGCACGGCGGGATCGCCGGTGTCCACTTCGAGCGCCTCGCCCGTCTCCGCATCTTCCACGATGGCGAGACCAACGTCCGGGATGTGTTGTTCGCGCGGATCAATCATCTGAAACGCGAGCAGGTCATGGCGCTGGTTGGCCGACTTCAATGCGGACTCGTATCCGGCGTCGTGAAAATCCGAGAGCAGGAACATCAGCGCGGGCCGATGCGTGACGCGGGCGGCGAATTCCAAAGCCTTGCTCACACTCGTGCCGCTGCCGCGCGGCGTGTGCGTGAGCAAATCGCGGAGCAGCCGTTGCACATGCTGGCGCGTTTTGCGTGGCGGCAAGTAGTGCTCGACCTCGCCGGTGAAGAGAATCAGGCCCACGCGGTCGTTGTTGCGAATGGCGCTCATGGCCAGCGTGCCGGCGAGTTCGGCGGCGAGTTCGCGTTTGGTCAGACCGCTGGTGCCGAAATGTCCGCTCGCGCTCAGGTCCACGAGCAGCACCACGGTCAGTTCGCGTTCCTCGACGTGACGCTTGATGAACGTCTTGCGCAAGCGGGCGCTCACGTTCCAATCAATGCGCCGCACGTCGTCGCCCGGCGTGTATTCGCGCACGTCCACGAAATCC
>JANOAY010000922.1:0-4250 GCA_031411375.1 Pedosphaera sp.
CTCTCGGCGCTGGCCGAACCGCTCGCCACGTTGCTCCTCGCGCTCGACGATGGCCCGTCCGTGAATGCTCTCCTCGCTCCCACCCTCAAGGCCGACGGCGGGCGCTACACCGCGGCGCAACTGAATGCCTTCAGCCGGTTCGTGGACACGATGGCGCGGACGAAAAACAGTCGCATCGGCTCGCCCGAGGGCGTGGATGCGCTGGTGGAATTCGCGCACCGCACCGCCCGGTCTGAAACCGCCGCTCCTGCGGACCGGGCCGCCGCGGCTGCGGTGCTCGCGCGCATTCCCGCGCCGCGCGCCGACACGCTGAAACTTCTGGCGGGCTGGCTGGAGCCGCGTCAGCCCGCCGAACTACAACGCGCCGGCATTCGGGCCATGGCCGCGACTGCGGACAAATCGGTGCCCTCCACCTTGCTCGCCGGTTGGCCGGCGTTCTCGCCCGAGACCCGCGCCGCCGCGCTGGAAGCCCTGCTGTCCCGCGAGCCGTGGACGTTCGCGCTGATCGAATACGCCCAGACCAACGGCGCGCCGACTTTCGACGCCGCGCGCCGCAGCCAGTTGCTTCAGCATTCCTCGAAACGCGTGCGCGAACTCGCGGGCCAAGTGTTCAACACCTCCGCCGCATCCAGTCGCGCGAAGGTCATTGAGCAATTCCAACCTGCGCTGAAGCTCGCGGGGAATGCCGCGCGCGGGGAAATTGTTTTCAACAAGCTGTGCGTCACCTGCCACAAGCGCGGCGATGCCGGAAACGAAGTCGGGCCGGACTTGCGCTCCGTGGCCGGGCATCCTCCGGAGAAGCTGCTCGCAAACATTCTCGATCCGAGCGCCGACGTGCAGCCCGGCTTTCACGCCTATCATTGCCGCCTCGCGGACGGCACCGAGCTTTACGGACTCATCGCTGCCGAGACTGGCAACAGCATCACCTTCAAGCTCGCCGACGCCACGACGCGCATCGTGCTCCGCACCGGCATCGCCGAACTACGCGGCGCGAATGTCTCGCTCATGCCCGAGGGACTCGAAGCCGGCCTGAGTCAGCAGGCGATGGCGGACTTGATTCAGTTGCTTCGGTCGGGGAGCGGACTGAAAGCACCTTGACCGTGAACCACAACCCACCATCCTGATCCCATCACCATGAAATTATTGCGCCTGCTCATTCCGTGTCTGTTGTGTCTCCCGTGGTTCATCCACGCCGCAGATGCCAGGAAGCCCAACGTGCTTTTCATTCTCAGCGATGACCTCCGCCCTGCCGCGCTCGGTTGCTACGGATCGAAGAACGTGAAGACGCCGCACCTCGACGCGCTGGCTCGCGACGGCGTGCGTTTCGCCAATGCTTTTTGCACCACGTCGCTGTGCTCGCCGAGTCGCGCGAGCATTCTCACCGGGCTGTACGCGAGCCGGCACGGTGTGCGCGATAACTTCACCGAGCTGCCCGCCGCGCTGCCGCACTGGCCGGGGCGATTGCGGGAGAGCGGTTACGCCACGGCTTACATTGGCAAATGGCACATGGGCGAGAACAACGACACGCCGCGGCCCGGCTTCGATTACTTCGTTACGCACAAGGGTCAGGGCAAATACTTCGACACGGAATGGAACCTCAACGGCCAGCGCACCGAGACCATCAAGGGCTATTACACCACGGTCGTGACCGACCTCGCGCTCGACTGGATCGGCAAACAGGACGTCGGCAAGCCGTGGTCGCTCTGCCTCGGCCACAAGGCACCGCACAGCTTCTACACTCCAGAGGAAAAATACGCGCACCGCTTCGACGCGGTGCGCGTGCCGTATCCGAAAAGTGCGTTTCAACTCGACGACAAGCCCGCCTGGATGAAGGAGCGGCTCCACACCTGGCACGGCATTTACGGCCCGCTGTTCGAGTGGCGGAAAACTTTTCCCGACGACCGGCCCGGCGCGGTGAAGGATTTCGAGAACATGGTGCATGGTTATTGGGGCACCATCCTGAGCGTGGACGACAGCGTGGGCCGGCTGGTGGCGGCGTTGAAGAAGTCCGGGCAGCTCGACCACACCGTCATTATTTTCATGGGTGACAACGGTCTGCTCGAAGGCGAGCACGGCATGGTGGACAAACGCACCATGCACGAGGCGAGCATCCGCATTCCCATTATCGCGCGCGGTCCCGGCCTGCCGAAGCGCAAGGTCGTGGATGGGCAGGTGCTCGCGATGGACATCGCGCCGAGCGTGCTCGACCTCTGCGGCGTGCCGGCGCTCGCCGGTGCGCAAGGACGTTCATGGAAGAAGCTCGCCAACGGGCGCGACCCCGAGTGGCGTCAGGCGTGGTTCTACGAATACAACTACGAGAAGCAATTCCCTTACACGCCGAACATCCGCGGCCTCCGCACCGACGAATGGAAGTTCATCCGCTACCCGCACGGCGATGGTTCGCCGGACAGGCACATGGCCGAGCTTTACAACTTGCGCAAGGATCCGGCCGAATCGCGCAATCTCGCCAACGATCCGAAATTCGCCGGCAAGCGCCGCGAACTCGAGCAACAACTCACCACGCTCCTAACCGCCGAGGGACTCGCGCCTGACAAGGACAAGATGCCAATCGACGAAGGCATCAAGAAGGAACTGCCCGACCAAAAGATCCGTTAACCATGAAAATTCTGCGCCTGCTCCTTCCGTGTCTTCTGTCTCTTCCGTGGTTCGCCCACGCCGCCGAGATCGCGCGGCCCAACGTCCTGTTCATCGCCGTGGATGATTTGAAGCCCGTGCTTGGGTGCTACGGTGACAAGGTGGTCAAGTCGCCGAACATTGATCGGCTGGCGGCGCGGGGCGTGGTGTTTGAGCGCGCGTATTGCAATCAGGCGGTGTGCGCACCGTCGCGCAATTCGCTGATGACTGGTGTGCGCCCGACCACGCTGGGCATTTACGATCTGGGGACGAACTTTCGCGCGGCCTCCTCCAACGCCGTCACGCTCTCGCAGTACTTCATGCGGCACGGCTATCGCGCCGAGGCGCTGGGGAAAATTTTTCACGTCGGCCACGGCAATCACGAAGATCCGGCGTCCTGGAGCGTCCCGCACTTTCAACAGAAGTCGATTGCCTACGCGCTGCCGGAGAGCCGCGCGAACCAGTCACTGACCCGCGAGGAGGCGCTCTTCGCCAACCAGAACGCGGACAAGTTGCCACGCGGGGCCGCCTACGAATCCGCGCCCGTGGCGGACAACGAGTACCCCGATGGCAGGATCGCCGATGAAGCGATTCGCCGGTTGCAGTCCGCGAAGGCCCGGCCGAACGAACCCTTCTTCCTCGCCGTAGGTTTCCTCAAGCCGCACCTGCCCTTCTGCGCGCCGAAGAAGTATTGGGATCTCTACGAGCGTTCGTCGTTCACCGTGCCAGCGCTGCGTACGCCGCCGGAAGGCGCGCCGAAGTACGCGCCGACCAGTTGGGGCGAGTTGCGCCAATACAGCGACATGCCCGAGACCGGCCCGCTCACCGACGATCAGGCGCGCACGCTCGTCCACGGCTACCACGCGGCCATCAGCTACATGGATGCGCAACTCGGCCGCGTGCTCGACGAACTCGACCGGCTCCATCTCACGACCAACACTGTCATCGTGCTGTGGGGCGATCACGGCTGGCATCTCGGCGATCACGGCATGTGGTGCAAGCATTCCAACTACGAGCAGGCCGCGCGCATTCCGCTCATTGTCTCCGCGCCCGGCGTGGCCAAGCCCGGCACCCGCGCGACCAACGCGCTCGTCGAGACCGTGGACATTTATCCGACGCTGGCCGAACTCGCCGGCCTGCCTGCGCCGTCCGTGCCGCAGGGGATGGAGGGCAAAAGTTTTGCACCCGTGCTGCGCGAGCCGGCGCTCACCACGAAGAATCAAATCTTCCACGTCTATCCGCGCGGTGAACGCATCGGACGCGCCGTCCGCACCGCGCGTTATCGCCTTGTAGAATGGAAAGTCCCCGGTGCGACCGCTGAGAGCGCCGACCTCGAACTCTACGATTACGAAATTGATCCATTGGAAACGAAGAACCTCGCGGCGTCGCAACCCGAAGTGGTTTCCCGAATGCGCGCGGTGCTGGCGAAGCTGCCGGAGGCCAAACCGCAAATCAAAGCCACGAAAGCCACGGCAAAATCGAACCAGGATCGCACCGCGCTCTTCGAGAAGAAGGACGCGAACCACGACGACAAGCTGACGCGCGCAGAATTTCTCGCCAACCAGCCCGACCCTGCCGAAGCCCCGAAGCGCTTCGAGCGTTTCGATGTGAACAAG
>JANOAY010000923.1:0-2474 GCA_031411375.1 Pedosphaera sp.
GTCGTCGTCGGCAATTACGTCAACAAGTGGCGGCGAAAACATCTTCCAATCAAGGACATCGCCTACGAGTGCGGCATGTTGCCGGTGGGCGAAGGCAACTCGCGCCTCTCGGTGAAGTTCTACCTCGTGGCCATGCTGTTCATCCTGTTCGACATCGAAGTGGTGTTCCTCTACCCGTGGGCCACGGTCTATCGCGAGATGCTTCAGAACGCCGCGACGCGGAACACCATTCTGTTCTCCATGATCTCGTTCCTCGGCATCCTGTTCGTCGGCTACGTCTATGCGCTCAAGAAGAAAGCGTTCGACTGGAAGCGCTGACAGTATCCCGCTGATACTTGTTCAACATGAACCCCAATTCTGAACACGATCCGTCATCGGGTTCACCATTTGACGGGAATGTTTTCAAGGAGCAACTCCTTGGCGGTTCACTTCGATGGTTCAGTTCGATTCTCGCAGTTGGCAGCTTGGGATTGTTAATTTTCTTCCTGCTAAATCGCAAAGAAGCCGAGATTCAATTTCCCATTCACCTTAGAGGCGACAAAGCGCTCTTCGTGGTTGGGTTTGCTTTCGTGCTCTGGTCTTCACTGGCCTTCGTAAATTGGAAGCGGTGGCTTCGCCGAAGAAAATCCCAATCGTAGTTTAATTTATCATGATCAAATTCGGCACCTCCGGCTGGCGCGCGCTCATCGCGCATGACTTCACCTTCGACAACGTCCGCCTCGCCACGCAGGGCATCGCGGACTATCTCAAAGCGGAAAGCAAAAATCCGAAATCAGAAATTTCCCGCCGCAAGCCGGTGATCATCCTCGGCTACGACGCGCGTTTCCTCGGACGCGAATTCTCGCTCGCCGCCGCCGAGGTGCTGGCCGCGAACGGCTTCACGCCGCTCCTCTGCGACCGCGACACGCCCACGCCCGTCATCGCCCACACCATCCGCGTGCGGAAAGCGATTGGCGGCATCAACATGACGGCGAGCCACAATCCCGCCGAGTGGCAGGGGCTGAAATTTTCCACTTTCAACGGCGCGCCCGCCACGCCGGAAGTGACCAAGCCCATCGAGGCGAACATTCAGAAGCTGGTCGAGGCGAAGTGGAGTTTCAGAGCCGCCGTCATCGGCACCTACCAATGCAAAACGATTGATCCGCGCCCGGATTATTTTAAGCAGATCAAAAAGCTCGTGAACTTCGCCGCGATCAAAAAGGCGAAGATGAGAATTGCCGTCGAGCTGATGTACGGCACCGGTCGTGGCTACCTCGACACGCTGCTGCAAGAGCAGGGCGGGGCGAAGGTCATCCGCTTCCACGATCATCAAGACCCGCTCTTCGGCGGGCATCACCCCGAACCGAACGCCGAAGGTATGGCCGAAGTCAGCACGCTTGTCCGCGCCAAGAAAGCGCAGATGGGCCTCGGCCTCGATGGCGACGCCGACCGCTTCGGCGTGGTGGATCAGGACGGGACGTGGCTCACGCCGAACCAGATTCTCGCGCTCGCGCTTTACCATCTGAAAAAGAATCGCGGCTGGACCGGAGCGGCCGTTCGCACCGTGCCGACCAGCCATCAGGTGGATGAGGTGGCGAAGTTGCTCGGCGTGAAAATCCACGAGACGGGTGTGGGCTTCAAATTCATTGGCGCGCTCATGGAGTCCGAGCCGATCATCGTCGGCGGCGAAGAATCCGGCGGCTTGAGCGTGAAAGGCCATGTGCCGGAGAAGGATGGCGTGCTCGCCTGTCTGCTCATGGCCGAACTTGTCGCCACCGAGGGCAAGTCGCTTGGGAAAATTCTCCGCGAATTGGAAAAACAGACCGGCGAATTCCACACCGACCGACTGAACGTGCGCCTCACCGAGGAAGGCAAAACGGCGTTGCTCAAGAAACTCACCGCCGGCCTCGCCCGCGTGGGCAGTTTCCCCGTCGAGAAATTCATCACCACCGATGGCTACAAGTTTCTCCTGCCCAAAGGAGAGTGGGTGGCCTTCCGCGCCAGCGGCACCGAGCCGCTCATCCGCTGCTACATCGAGGCCAAGACCGTCGTGAGCCTGAAAAAATTGCGCGCGGCGTGCCAGGGCGTGCTGAAGGGATAGGCGCTTCTGTCTGGCGGGCGGCGTCGGAACAACACTTGCCGTCACAAAGCCGCGCTGTTAAATATTTGCCGCGTTCCGATGCGGGCCAGCCGCGCCGAAGTGCCGCAGAAGCGGGTGTGGTTCAATGGTAGAATGTGGGCTTCCCAAGCCTGAGACGAGGGTTCGATTCCCTTCACCCGCTCCAATTATTACTGAGCAAAAGCTCAGTTTTTGAATTCCACTCGACTTTTAGTGGCTGTTTAGTGACACTGGTCGCCGGTTTTCATGGCGAAGAAGACATTTCCAATCACGACCAAGGCCGGGGCGACCGCGATACGGATTTACAGAAGTCCGCTGCGCGTGAACCCCGATGATCGAAAGTCCAAGTCTTACGAGTCATTCCTGGTAGTTCACT
>JANOAY010000924.1:0-7751 GCA_031411375.1 Pedosphaera sp.
ACGAGTCTGGACGCTCAGACAAGCAGATGACCTTGGGCGTGGCGCACGGCCACGATGGAATCAAGGTTTCCATCCGTGATAACGGGGTTGGAATCCCGGCGGAAAACCTGACCCGCATTTTCAACCACGGCTTCACCACGCGCAAAACCGGCCACGGCTTCGGCCTGCACAGCGGCGCGCTCGCGGCCAAGGAAATGGGCGGCTCACTCTCAGTGCACAGTGACGGACGCGGCCAAGGCGCCGCGTTCACTCTCGAACTGCCCTGCTAGCGAACGAAACTCAACGAAGAATTTTTATTATGCCAAATGAAATGAACGTCCCGAACCGACGAATCCTGGTGATTGATGACAACCGCGCCATCCACGACGACTTTCGGAAAATCCTCTGCCCGCAGGTGGACGGCGCTCACGCCTTGGCGGAAGCCAAAGCCCTCCTGTTCGGTTCGAAAACGGAGGCCGCCCCGCGCTCTTGCTTTCAAATCGACTCGGCCTATCAGGGCCAGGAAGGTTTCGCCCTAGTTCAGCAGTCGCTGGAGAAAGGCGAGCCTTATGCGATGGCCTTCGTAGATGTCCGCATGCCGCCGGGCTGGGACGGCATCGAAACCATTGCTCGCATCTGGGAGGAATATCCCGACCTCCAAGTGGTCGTCTGCACGGCCTACTCGGACTACTCACTCGACGATATTTTGAAGCGGCTCGGCCAATCCGATCGCTTGGTCATCCTGAAAAAGCCTTTCGATAACATCGAGGTGCTCCAGCTGGCGTATGCCTTGACGGAGAAATGGCAGCTCCTGCAAGCGGCCAAGGCGAAAACGGAAGAGCTCGAACGGCGGGTCAGTGAACGCACGAGCGAGCTGCGGATCGTAAATGAAAAGCTCGTGGCGGAAATGTTTCAGCGCACGCAGGCCGAGGAAAGTTTGCGCCAAGCCCAGAAGATGGAAGCCGTGGGGCAGCTGGCCGGCGGCATCGCGCATGATTTCAATAATCTCCTGACGATCATCCGGGGCTACACGTGTTGTCTGCTGGATGACGAACATCTCGATGCGGGCGCGCATGAGTCGCTGCAGCAGGTGGACGGCGCGGCGCAGCGTGCGGCGAGCCTCACGCGTCAACTGCTCACCTTCAGTCGCAAACAGGTCATGCATTCTGAGGATTTGAATCTGAACGAGGTCATTGAGCAGGTGGCGAAAATGCTCGACCGCGTGCTGGGCGAGGACATTGCCGTGGAAATCGTGGCCGCCCAGGATCTGCCGGGCGTGCATGCGGATCGGGCCATGATTGAGCAAATCATCCTCAACCTTGCCGTCAATGCCCGTGACGCCATGCCCAAGGGTGGCCACTTGTTGATCCGCACTGCCGCCGTGGAATTCAATGAGGCGAAAATTCCAGGCAAAGCCAACGCGCGCGCGGGCCTGTTTGCGTGCTTCAGCGTCACGGACAGCGGCTGTGGCGTGGCCAGCGAAATCATACCGCATCTTTTCGAGCCGTTCTTCACTACCAAAGACGTGGGCAAGGGAACCGGCCTCGGCCTGGCGACGGTGTACGGGATCGTCCAGCAGCATAAAGGCTGGATTGAGGTGGAGAGCGCGCCCGGCCACGGGGCCACCTTCCGAATCTTTCTGCCCGCCAGCGCGCCTTCGGCGAAGGCACCGTCCCAAGCTGCTCTGGCACCGAAAGCGTCCGGAGGGAATGAGACGATTTTGCTGGTGGAGGACGAGCCGATTCTTCGCGCCCTGATGCGGACGGTCCTTCAGCGCTACGGCTATCGCGTTTACACCGCCAGTTCCGGCGTCGAAGCCCTGAAAGTCTGGGCCGAACACGCTTTCGAAATCGAGTTGCTTGTGACGGACATGGTCATGCCCGGCGGACTCTCGGGCCTTGAACTGGCCAAGCGGCTGCGCATGGAGAATCCCAGCCTCAAGGTAATTTTTAGCAGTGGTTACAGTCTGGAGCTGTTGAACGGGGACAACGGGCTGGAAGAAAAAATCAACTTCCTGGCCAAGCCCTACACGCCGGAAAAGCTGGCCAACGTGGTGCGGGATTGCCTGGAACAAGAGCGTCACCCGACCCCGGTCACGGCCTCCGCACCATAAGCTGCACGCCTGCGCGCCCAACAAATTCCCAAAGCAAATTTATGAAAACAATACTGGTGATTGATGATGACGATTCGATGCGGACGTTTGTTGGTAAAACCCTTCGTCCACGATTTCAAGTGACGACTGCAAGCGACGGTCAGGCGGGTTTGGAGACCGCCATGGTCACGCAGCCGCACCTCATCCTGTGCGATGTGAACATGAAAGGCCTGGATGGATTTTCCACGCTCTTCATGTTGCGACAAAATCCGGTGCTTCGCGACACGCCGTTCATCTTCATGACGGGCGAAGTCAGCCCGCCGGACGTGCGTCACGGCATGGAACTGGGCGCGGATGATTATCTGCCCAAGCCATTTGTACCCGAACAACTGCTGGCAGCCATCGACACGCGCCTCGGCAAGCATGAATTGATGAAGGATCAGGCGGAGGAGAAATTCCGCCAGTTGCAGAAGACTCTCGCCAACTCCATCCCGAATGAATTGCTGGCCCCGATGGACAGCTTGCTGGCCTTGACGGAACTGATCGGCAAAGGCTACCGGCAATTCGAAGTGGAGGAGATTATCGCCATGTCGCGTGATGTGCATCGGGTGGCGACGCGCGTGCGCCAGCAGATTGAAAACTGTCTGGTGCTCGCGGAGCTGATGTTGGTGGCGGCGGAACCAGCTCGGCAGAGCCCCTGGCGCGAACGCAGACAGGTCCATGTGTTGGACATCCTCGAGGCGGCCGTGATCCAAAAGGCGAAGCAGATGGAGCGCGGGAGCGACCTGCAAGTTTCCTATTCTTACTGTCAGGCGAACATCAACCCCAGCGGCCTGAAAAAGATCGTCGAAGAAATCTTGGACAACGCGTTTAAGTTTTCGAAACCCGGGACGCCGGTCGAAGTGCGGGTGTCCACCCAGGAAGGACTCGTCACCATACAGATCACAGATCAGGGATCGGGGATTGCGCCCGAGGAAATTGCCAAGCTCGGCGGGTTCATTCGCTTCGAGCAAAAGTTGGTAGAAGCCCACGGGTGTGGCCTCGGGCTGGCCATTGCCAAGGGACTGACGGAATTGAACGACGGCCATTTCAGCATCCGTCCTGGCGAGAAGGGTGGAACCATCGTCCAAATCGTTTTCCCGGTGTCGCCGGCCGTGAACTGACGCGGCGTGGCGCCCTCGACATCGGCGCACCATCCTCACGAGGGCCGGAAAGTTAAAACCTAAAGATCCAAACTGGTTTGGGTTCAAAAAGGCATGATTCCTGCCATGGCCAAGGAGCTGAACCATTGCGCCTTTTCACGACTTCGCATTCAATCCGCGGCTTGTGAAGCTTCTTGCAAGGCTCAGTATCATTTTCGCTGCACGCGCAGAGCCAGAACACTTGCGGCGAGGCAGAATTGGGGAAAAAGCGGCGAAAAGATATTTGCAAAGGCAGGGTTTGAAATTTCTCACCGCCAACTTCCGTTCGAAACGTGGCGAGATTGACCTCGTATTTCGACAATGCTGCCAAAAACGGATTCTGGGATTTTTTACCTATAATGCCTCAGACTGCCTCGTGTTCGTGGAGGTCAAAACTCGTTCCTCCGAAGACTGGACCCGCCCCGCCGCCGCCGTGGATGCCCGCAAAAAACGACTGCTCTCCCAATGCGCGCTCGACTACCTCAAGCTGCTCAAAAACCCCGAAGTGAAGCTGCGCTTCGACATCGTGGAAGTGCTGCTCCGGGACGGTGAGGTGAGCGAGGTGCGCCATCTGCCAAATACCTTCTCGCTGACTACGCCGTATCGTTACGGGTTATGAGGAAAAGCGGCGCTAAAGCGACCGCACTCCAAAGGCTCCGCGCATCACGATGCGTTGGATGCTGCGCGCCAGCGTTTGGAGTACGGTCGCTTTAGCGCCGCTTTGTGGGCTACACCCAGCGGAGGAAGATCAGGGAAATCGCCGCCACATAAACCGCCGCCAGCAAATCATCCACCGTCACGCCCCAGCCGCCGGGGAGGCGCTGAATTTGCCGGATGGGCCACGGCTTCCAGATGTCGAAGAGGCGGAACAGGGCGACGACCGCCAGCGTTTTCCAGAGCGCGGTGCCGGTGAAAAAATTGCCCACGGTGGGAAACGTCCCGCCGTTCATCCACAAGCTCGCGACCCACGGCAGAAAGCAAAACGGGATGGCGATGATTTCATCCAGCACCACGGAGCCAGGATCGGTTTCGTCGAGAATTTTTTCCGCGTCATCGCAGAGCCAGATGGAGAACGCGATGCCCTCGATGCAGCCGGCGAGGTAGGCCCAGAAATTTCCCGTGGCGATGAGCAGCGCGAACCACGCGAGGCCGAGGAACGAGCCAAAGGTTCCCGGCGCGAACGGAATGCGCCCGATGCCGAAGCCTTGGGCGACGAAGACGCGGACGCTGAACTTCGGCGCGTCCGGGTTTTGCTCTTGGCCAGAAGCCCTCTGAAGTTCGCTCGTCACTTCATCCGATGCTTTGCGAAACTCTTTGACGCCCCGCCCCAGACCATTGAGTAAGTCCGGCCATTTTTTTGCGCCGAAGACAATCAGCATCAGCACTACCGCAATCACCAAAAGGATTTCCCAACCGCCGAAAAAGGCTGCGAGGTGCATAAGCGCGCGTCATCAGCAATCGCTCAAATACACCTGGCGATTACGCCACAGATATGTGCCGCCGGAGACAATCGTCAGTCCCACCGCCAGCCACTTCGCGCCGCCCGCAAACCACCAGACCCACGGATGCCCGGCCACTTCGCTGGCGAACAGTTTTCCGAACGCGCCCCACTGCCGATGCGCGAGCAGGATGAGAATGGAAATGATCGCGGTGAGCTGCGAGAGGGTCTTGTGCTTGCCCAGACCTTCCGCCGCGAGCACGAGGTTTTTCGACGCCGCGAGCATCCGCAGCCCGGTGATCGCCAGTTCGCGCCCGACGATGACCACAACCATCCACGCCTCCACGAGCGGCACGTTGTTCAACCGATACTCCACGAAGGCGATGAACGCGGAGCAGACGAGAATCTTGTCCGCGAGCGGGTCCATGAGGATGCCGAAGTTCGTGATGAGCTTGCGCCGCCGCGCGATTTCGCCGTCGAGATAATCCGTGAACGCGCCCGTCCAGAAAAAGACCAGCGCCCAGGTCATGTGGTAGGGAAGGCGCTCGCAGAAAAACGCGATGAGAAAGGCGACCGTGAAGCCGAAGCGCGAGACTGTGAGTTTGTTCGGCAGGTTCATCGCGACAACATGAGCGCAGAAGTTTTGGGCGACGCCTTGCTGACGGGTGAAGCATTCAACCGCAGAGACACAGAGGTGCAGAGAGGCAGAGAGAGAAAAGAAAATTTTGCCGCTCGGCTCCCCTCTGCGCCTCTGCATCTCTGCGCCTCTGCGCTTAAAAAAGTGGACGACATGCCGTTCGCATTCATGGAATCAAGTGTGTCCACAACTAGGCTGGCTCCGCGATCAAATCGTAATCCGTGTGGCCCACGATGCGGACTTGGGCGAACGAACCGACCGGCAGCTTGCCGCGTACATAAACACGGCCGTCAATGTCCGGTGCGTCCGCCTCGCCGCGCGCGATGAGGTAGCGGCCTTTGAGTTGCGCCGCGCCTGCGTCCACTTCGCGAATCAGCCCGTGCTCCCACGAGCTGATGTTGGCCTTCTGCAATTCCTTCGCGCTCGCCTCGCCTTCGATGAGCACGTTCAACTCGCGTCCGACGAACGATTCCGCCACGGCCACGGCGACCTTGTGCTGCGCGGCCATCGCGCGCTCACGGCGCTTCTGCTTCAGCTTGTCGGTGAGTTGTTGCTCCATGCTGCCGGCGCGCGTGCCGTCTTCCTTCGAGTAACTGAAGACGCCGAGGCGCTCGAACTTCGTGTCGCGAACAAATTTCAGCAGCGCGTCGAAGCACTCCTCGGACTCGCCGGGGAAGCCGACGATGAACGTCGTGCGCAGCGCGATGCCCGGCACGCCCGCGCGAATCTTCGCGATCAAATCCACGATGTACTGGCTCGAAGTCTCGCGCCGCATCCGCTCCAGCATGTTGTCGTGAATGTGTTGCAGCGGCATGTCCACGTAGCGCGCGACCTTGGGGCACTCGGCGATGGTGCGGATCAATTCGTCCGTCCAGTGCGCGGGATGCGTGTAGAGGAGGCGAATCCAGAACTCGCCGGGAATGGCGTTCAATTCGCGCAGCAGCGTGCAGAGCGTGGTCGCATCAGCCGTCAACGACTTGGCGGCAGCGGTAAATTTTTCCGGCGAGGAAATGGCGCGGCTGTGGTTCGCGCGCAAATCGAGTCCGTAGTAAGTCGAGTCCTGCGAGATCAAATTGATCTCCTTCACGCCGTCGGCCACGAGCTGCTTCACTTCGCGCACGATGTCGGCCTGTTGGCGCGAGCGGTGCGAGCCGCGCATCCGTGGGATGATGCAGAAGCTGCACGGGTGATTGCAGCCTTCGGCGATCTTCACGTAGGCGAAATGTTTCGGCGTGAGCCGGAAGCGCGGCGTGTCGAAGTCGGGGATGAACGTGGGCCGGACGTTCACGTCCATGAGCGGAGCGAGCGTCACTTTGGCAACACGTTGTTCATCGTGGTCTTGCGTGTGCGGCTTCTCCTTGTCCAACTCTGCGATGCGCTTGACGACTTTGGACCTTGGACTTTGGACTTTGGACTTGGGCTGATTCAACTTCTCACCTCGATGCGCGATGGCCCGGCGCACGATGTCCGCAACTTGCGCGACCTGATCAATGCCCATGAACGCGTCCACTTCCGGCATCAGCTTCGGCAGCTCTTCGCGAAAACGTTGCGGCAGACAGCCGGAGACGATGAGCGCCTGGCCGCGATTGTTCGCCTCGCGCACTTCGTTTGAATCGAGAATGGAATCCACGCTCTCCTCCTGCGCCGAATCAATGAACGAGCAGGTGTTCACGATCACGGCGTCGGCGCTCGCGGCGTCGTTGGTGATTTCCACGCCGCCCTTGAGCAGCGAGCCGAGCATAATCTCAGCATCCACCAGATTCTTGGCGCAGCCGAGCGAGATGACGCCGACGCGCAGCGGTCGCGGTTGAGTTGTGTTGCTCATCAAAGAGCGCGGAGGTTAGGGGAGAAACGGCAAACGCCAAATCCCAAAATCAGAGGTTGGACGACGAGACTTTCCAGTCTCGTGTTGCACCGTGAGGGCTACCTCGGATTCTGTACCCGCGTCGCACCATTGGTCGGCAACGGCAAAGTCTCCCCCGCCGGTTCCGCTGGTTGATACAGCCCGGAGCCGAGCTTCTTCAACGGATCGGACGGCGTGCGATTCTTCCACGCCTGGTAGGCTGCACTCCCGCCCAGCGCGAGCAGGAGAACACCGATGATGAACGCCGCCCACAGCCAGTTCAGCCGCGAGAGCAGCAGCATAATGGTATCAACGCCGCCTTTCTTGCGCGCGGGCGCGGGCAGGTCTTCGGCGAACTTCTTCGAGGAGCCGAGAAGTTCCGTGTCGAGTTCGGCGACGAGTTTCGGGCCGTCGAGCTTGAGCAGTTTGGCGAGGGTGCGGACGGAGCCGCGCAGATAAATGGGGGCGGTGAAGTAATCGTAGCGGCCCTCTTCGAGCGCGCGGATTTGATCGGACTTGAGCTTGGTGGCTTCAGCGACCTGCTGAACCTCCATTTTCATCGCTTCGCGTCCGAGGCGCAG
>JANOAY010000925.1:0-3828 GCA_031411375.1 Pedosphaera sp.
TCGCCTCGCTGCGCTCGAGATGGGGTTCGACGGAGTCTCACCCCACCGCGCGCCGCTCATCACGACGCGCTCGTTGCAGCGCGAATAGTTCCACCCTCACTGATTACTGTTTCACTGATTACTTCCCCACTGATTTACTCCGCCCCGTTGAACGACATTGTCATTCGCTGGATACAGAGCTTCGGCCCGAACGCGCCATGGGTCTGCGTGGCCGTTTTTCTCGCCGCATCGTTCCTGATGATCTGGCGGCTGGAATCACTGAGCGACGCCGGGCTGGAAGGCACGGTGCTCGGCACCGTGATCATGCCGTATTGCTCGGGGCTGGGAAATCTCGTCTTCGCCTTCGTGCTCGGGCGCGCGGGCGGCGACAGCCGGGAGGTGATGATCAACAGCCTCGTGAACAACATCACGAACCTGACGCTGCTCATCGGGCTGCCCGCGCTCTTCTGGGGCCTGTCGCTCACATCGGGAAAATCCAAGAAGCCGGCGAAAGGCAAATCCGTCGGTGACGATGCGCAGCGCGTGAACCGCCTCGCGCTCCTGCTCACAATGATCGCCGCCGGCTTCTTCACCGGCGTGACGTGGGCGCTCGGGCGCGACGGCACGCTGGACTTCACCGACGGTCTCGTGTTGGTGGGAACCTTTCTTTTCTGGCAGGCCGTCCATGTCATCGAGGTGCTGAAGAAAAGCGGGCCGCAGAAGAATCTCTTCGGCTTCCTCTTTGTCGTGAACCTCGCGCTGCTGCTCGTGGGCGCGTATGCGATTTATGTCAGCACGGATTTTCTCGTGAGCTGGGTGCGGGGACTGCGTGGCGGATTTGTCGCGCAACATCTCGGTTGGGTGAGCGGCTGGCTCATGGTCGTGCCGAACGCCATGCTCGCCCTCTACTACGGAGCCACGCGCCGCGCCGAGGTTGTCTACAGCTCGCAGGTGGGCGACGGCCACATCTGCCTTCCACTTTGCCTCGGGGTGTTTGCGATTTTCCGACCGATTGCCATGCCGGATTTTTTCCAGCTCAGCATGTGGGTGCTGCTCGGCGCGGTCGCGGTGCATTTCCTATTCGTGGCGGTGCTGGGGCGGCTGCCGCGTTTCATGGGCGCAGTCTTCATCGCGGCCTACGCGGTGTTTGTGTGGAAAGGGTTGGTGAAATGACGGGTGGCTAAGGGTCGTTTTACTCGGGGGCGCATCGGGACATCTGCACCGTGCGGATGCGCTGCAGAAAATCGGATACGGATGTCGAGTGACGGCCACCTACGGGAGACTGGAAAGTCTCCCAACTTGCCGGCTGGAAAGCCGGCGTTACGGACGCGGCGGCTGAAATCATGGGTTGAATCCAGCGGCCACAGCGCGATTATCCCGGTGGTTCCTTCACCCGAACCCAATCAGACTCAATCAGATCGTCGCTATGAAAAACTCGTGCTGCTCCCCGCGCGCGCTGGCCGCCGCGTGCCTGATTTTCTTGGGGATTTTCCGCGCCGCCGCGTTGAACTCCGCGCTGCCGCCCAGCGGCAACTTCGACCTCTCGCACTGGTAACTCACGCTGCCTGCGTCCGGCGCACCGATCATTTCTCCCGCGCAACTCTCCGCCGGCTACACCAACGCGCTCTGGTTCAAAACCTCCGCCGACGGCGGGATGGACTTCTGGTGCCCGGTCAATGGCGGCGTCAATTCCGGCGCGTCGTACCCGCGCTCCGAGTTGCGCGAAATGCTCGACCCCGAAGACAACAGCGTGAACTGGACCTCGCAAGGCACTCACACTCTGGACGGCCAGTGCCGCATCCTCCAGCTCCCCAGCACCGGACGCACTGTCATCGGACAGATTCACGGCTACGTCGGCGCCGCGCCTGTGCTCGTGCTCATCAAGGCCATCGACGGCGTGCTTAACATGCAGGTGCGCGAGCGCGTCGCGGACGCCACCTACCAGTATTTTCCGCTCGCGCCCTTCGCCATCGGCGACCTCATCAGCTACCGCATCCAGCTCGTGAACGGTCTGCTCACCGTCACCGTCAACGGCCAGTCCGCCACCGTGAACATTCTCACCAACGACGCCGCGTGGGCCGCGCAGACCTTCTACTTCAAGGCCGGTTCCTACCCGCAGGACAACGTGGGTGATTCCTCGGAAGGTTCGCGCGTGGTCTTCTACGATCTCCGTACCTCGCACGGTGCTGCGCCCGAGCCGGTGACGATTGCCACCCAACCGGCGGATCAGGCGGTGAACGTGGGCGCGAACGTGAACCTGCGCGTCGTCGCGCGCGGCACAGGCCCGCTGGCGTTTCAATGGTTCAAGGATGGTGTGTCACTGCCTGGTGCGACCGCAGCCACCCTCGGGTTGAACAACGTCACATCGAACGACGCGGGCGCGTTTCATGTCATCATCACCAACGCGATCAATTCTGTGACCAGCCGCGTCGCGCGCCTGACCATGCTGCCCGTCGCGGGTGTGTCCGAAATTTCCGGCGCGCTCGACACGGCAAACTTGGTGTGGACCGTGACCGGCACGCCCGCGTGGTTTCCGCAAAGCGCCGTCACGCACGACGGCGAGGACGCGATGCAGAGCGGCGCGATTGCCCACAGCCAGACCACCACGCTGCAAACCACCGTGACCGGTCCTGGCACCGTGGGCTTCTGGTGGAAAGTTTCCTCCGAGCCGAGCAACGACCGGCTGCTGTTCTACATTGGCAGCAGCGAGAAATCGCGCATCACCGGCAGCAGCGCGTGGCAGTGGAAAACCTTCACCGTCTCTTCCGGCCCGCAGATTTTGAAATGGACCTACTCGAAGAACAGCAGCAAGACCAACGGCCTCGACGCCGCGTGGCTGGATGAAGTGCGCTACGTGCCGAACAGTCCGCCGACTGCGCCCGTCATCGCCGTGCAGCCTGTCGGGACAAATGTGGATGCGGGAACCAAAGTTACTTTCACCGTCGGAGCCATCGGCTCGGCCACCTTGAAATATCAGTGGCGGTCGAACGGCACCAACCTCGTCAACAACAGCACCGCCGGCGTCAGCGGCGCGACCACCGCCACGCTCACGCTCTCCAGCGTCCAGCCGTGGCGCGCAGGACTTTACTCCGTGATTATTTCCAACGCCGCCGGGGCCGTGACCAGCGCGCCCGCGCTGCTCGTCGTTCCGCCCGTGCTCACACTGGCCGAGGCGCTCGACACGCCCGCGCTCATCTGGACGACGAGCGGCACGCCGCCGTGGCTTGGGCAGACAAATCTCACCTTCGACGGCACCGACGCCGCGCGCAGCGGCGCGATTGCCGACGACAAATCGTGTTCGATGCAGACCACCGTCATCGGCCCCGGCACGCTCACGTTCCTCTGGAAAGTTTCCTGCGAGACGAACAACGACCGCCTGCGCTTCTACCTCAACGGCTCCGAGCAGGCGCGCATCTCCGGCGAAGTGGACTGGCAGTCGCGCACCTTTGCGCTGCCTTCCGGCACGCAGACCTTGAAATGGACGTACTCGAAGGACGACGAGATTGCGCGCGGCCAGGATCGCGCGTGGGTAGATGCCGTGCAGTTCACGCCGCCACTAGCGCCCGCTCCATCCCTCGCGCCCGTGTCCGTGCCGGTGACAATTTTTGCGACGGAAAATCAAGTGGTGCTGACGTGGCCCGACACACCGGGTCGCAGCTACGAACTGTTCTACAAAGAAAATATCGCGGACGACGAATGGCTGGAACTCCCGGTGATTCTCACCGTGGAAGGATCCACGGTGAGCGCGACGGACGAAAGGGCAGGGGAGCAACGGTTCTACCAAGTGCTCGCGCGGTAATTGATTCCGGCGCGCGGGTTTTCAACCCGTAGCAACGACAGAAGTAAGGG
>JANOAY010000926.1:0-10776 GCA_031411375.1 Pedosphaera sp.
CCACGCTGGAGGAAAAAACCGTGCAATCTATCACCGCGTGGCTGCCCAAGGCTCTCCCGGTCATCGGCAACTGGCTCGTCAATCAAGTCACCCGTGTGGCCGCGTGGTTCGGACTGCTTGCCGGCATCGCGCTCGTGCCGATCTATTGCTTCTACTTCCTGCTGGAGAAGAAAGGCATTCAAGGCCACTGGAGCAATTACCTCCCCGTGTCCGAGTCGCGCGTGAAGGAGGAAATCATCTTCGTCATCACCGCGATCAACGACCGGCTCATCGTGTTCTTTCGCGGACAAGTTCTCGTCGCCGCGTGCGACGGCGTGCTCTACGCGATTGGCTTCTTCGCCATCGGCTTGAACTACTCGCTGCTGCTCGGACTCGTCGCAGCGGTGCTGACCATCGTGCCGTTCCTCGGCGCGATTGTGACCTTCGTGGTCGCGTTCATTCTCGCCGTGGTTCAGTTCCAAGACTGGCTGCATCCGCTGCTCGTGGTGGGCGTGTTCGCCGTGGTGCAAACGCTCGAAGGACTCGTCATCTCGCCCAAGATCATCGGCGACCGCGTGGGGCTGCACCCGCTGACCATCATCGTGGCCCTGATGATTGGCACCACGCTGCTCGGCGGCCTGCTCGGCGGCCTGCTCGCCATCCCGCTCACCGCCACGCTGCGCGAGCTGATGTTCCGGTATGTGTGGAAGAAGGCGGGGAAGTGAAACGGCTGGAACGGAAGATTGAATTCAAAGCCCGCGACACGGAGTTCCAAGCGCAAGCCGTGCATTATCTCGCAGAGACCAATCGCATTCTCAAGCGTCTCGCACGCGAACGCACTCGCCACGCCCGCCGTCCGCAGCCCGCCACGAACATTGTGTCCGAGGTCAAAGCCATTCTCCAAGGCGCGTAGCCATGTGGAAGATTCTCGCCGACTGGGTGCTGGCCTTCTTCAGCATGGCGCGGGAACTGGACGAGCACCGCACGTCCCTGCGCCGTCTGGAAGACCGGCTCCGCAATGTGGAGGAAGCGATCAAGCTGCTCGCGCTGGAGCAGCGTCATGCGCGGGAAATCGAACAGGCGGAACGGGAGAAGTGGACGCTGCGTCTGGAGTCGCTTGCACCGAAGTCCGGCCCCCTAGTTCGGCCCAAGCGGAAGAGGAAGTGAAGCGCTGATAGATGATCAGCAGTACTGCTGGGCGGCGTTTGCACAATATGACAAAACGCGACAAATACATTCTCGCAGCCTTTGCAGTCAGCACGCTCTTACAGTTTTGGCTTCTCGCCCGAATCATCTACCCCATGCCGTGGAATCTGCAAAAGGTTCGCGATCATGTGCCTGACGACTCTTGGTATTTTATCAACGTGATCCTCGCAGGGGTTGTTTTGGTTGCGATGACGTGGGTATTCCGAATCGGGCAATGGTGGCAGCGGCTTGTCGCGTCAGTGCCGTGCATCTGTCCGCTTATTTTCTTTTACGATCTCTGCCGTTGGTCGCTGGCGCAGCTTTCTCGACCATGAGCAAGCGGCCTGTCCATGCGTTACCTCAGCCCAGTTCTACCGCACATCCACACACGCAATTTGCCCGCGTGAATTGCGCACGAAGATACGTCCATCCGCCAGCACTGGAGCAGTCCAGCATTTGCCGCCGAGGATTTGCGCGCGCGACACCGGCTTGAATCCATCTGGCGAAGCGGGCGCGATCAGCAGTTCACTGGAGCCGCTGACGGCGATGAGTTTTCCATTGGCGACGATCACGCCGCCGGACCCGAAGCCCGCGTGCTTCCACTTTTCCACGCCGGTCGCGAAGTCCACGCACTTGAGCGACGCCTTCTCGGTGGTGTCGCCGTCCACGCCGTAGAGGTGGCCCTGGAACAACACCGCGCCATTCATCTGCGTGCGCAGCGCCTTGGATTTCCAAACTTCCTCGGGAGCCGCGCCGCCGAGTTTGAAGAGCGCGCCGCCTTTGCCGTAGCCGGTCGAGAGGAACATCTTGTCGCCCTCGATGATCGGGTCGGGCGCATTGACGCCGTACTGCGTGAGCCAGCGGACGCGCCACGCTTCCTTCCCGTCCTTGAGATTCACCGCCACATACGACTGCGCCGAGCCGATGACGGCCAGCGTCTCCGCGCCCTGCTTCAGCGGCAGCGGCGTGGAATAGCCGGCGGCTTTGGGTGCGGACTGCCAGAGAATCGCGCCGGTCTTCTTGTCGAGCGCAAGTCCCGCGTCGCCGACGTTGAGAATCAATTTGTCGCCCACCACCAGCGGCGTACCGCCGAAGCCCCAGTCCGGCAGACGCGCGCCGGTTTCCTTCTGCACATTCTTCGTCCAGATGATTTTGCCGTCCGCCGCGTTGAAGCAGAACGCATCGCCCCAGCGGCTCAACCAGAACACACGGTCACCATCCATCGTGGGCGTGCCCGTAGTGCCTCCGTCGAAATACTTGTCGCCGAGTTCCGAGGGATACGAATGCTTCCACACTTCCTTGCCCGTGTTCACATCGAAGCAGAAGACCGTATCCTTCTCGTCCGCGTGGCCTGCTGTGATCGCGCGTCCGCCCGCGACGACGAACGACGAGTAGCCCAATCCAACCTGCGCTTTCCAAGCGATCTTCGGCCCGGCGGCGGGCCATGCGTCGCTCCACTTGGTCTCGGAAGAGATGCCGTTGCGATCCGGCCCCCGCCATTGCGGCCAGTCAGCAGCGTGCAGCGACACGGCGCAACCGAGCGCGGCGATAATGGAAGCGAGTTTCAAATTCATGGTGTGAACTGACGTCAGCATGGCCGCAGCGTATCGAAAAATTCCCGGAGCGCCAGCGCGCACGGCGCACGGCTCTCCAGAGCCGCAGCAGCCCGAAAGCGAGGCGGCCCCACGAACTTCCCGGCGTTTCGGCGCTGGCGAAGCCGCTGCGGCTCTGGAGAGCCGCGCGCCGCACCTACAACTCCGCCGCGATGAACGGCTCGAACTCGCGGCGCAGATGCGGCGGGATACGCGCCTTAAACTTCGCCAGCTTCCCTTGGTAATCACGCTCCACCACCTGCGCCACCGCGTGCAGACGCGCCATGACTTGCGGCTGGTCGTGCGGGATTTTCAGCTCCACAAACTCACGAATAGGCCGCAGCGCGGAACTGAGTTCGCCGAGCAGCGGCTCGATGCCTTCGCCGGTCTTCGCGGAGATGGCCACGGCGTTCGGGAATTTTTCGCGATAGCGCGCGAACTCGCCGCTCATCTGGAAGCGGTCGATCTTGTTGAAGACCATCAGCGTCGGCTTGTTCAGCGCGCCCAGTTCTTCGAGCACCGCGTTCACCGCCGCGATTTGTTCGTCGGCCTGCGGGTGGCTGATGTCCACGACATGCAGCAGCAGATCGGCCTCAATGACTTCTTCCAGCGTGGCCTTGAACGACTCGACGAGACCGTGCGGCAGCTTGCGGATGAAACCCACGGTGTCACTGAGCAACACGTTTTGATTCGTCGGCAGGCGCAGGCGGCGTGTCGTCGGATCGAGCGTGGCGAAGAGAATGTCTTCGGCGAGCACCGTGGCTCCGGTGAGCTTGTTGAGCAGCGTGGACTTGCCCGCGTTCGTGTAGCCGACGATGGACGCGAGCGGCCATTCGTTGCGCTTGCGCCCAACGCGTTGCGTGGAGCGATGACGAACGACCTTGGCGAGTTCGTCGCGCAAGCTGTCAATGCGCTCGGACAGTTTGCGGCGGTCCACTTCGAGCTGGGATTCGCCTTCGCCGCCTCTCATGCCGATGCCGCCGCCTTGCCGCGACAAGTGGCCCCAGTAGCGCGTCAGGCGCGGGAGCAGATGTTCGAGTTGCGCGAGTTCCACCTGGAGCTTGCCTTCGCGCGTGCGGGCGCGTTGCGCGAAGATGTCGAGAATGAGCGCGGTGCGGTCGAGAATCTTGCACTCGAAAATCTTTTCCAGATTGCGCGTCTGCGCGCCGGTCAGTTCGTCGTCGAAGATGATGGTGTCCACGGCGAGCGCCTTGCACTCCTTCGCAAATTCCTCCGCCTTGCCGCTGCCGATGAAAGTGCCCGCGTTCAGCTTCTCAACTTTCTGCGTGCCGGTGCCCGCGACGATGGCACCGGCGGTCTGCGCGAGTTCGGACAATTCCTCCAGCGATTCCTGCACCTCTCCGGCGGTGCGGCTTTTGATTTCCACGCCGATCAGGAAGACCCGCTCCGTCCGCCGTCCGGCTGTTTCGATGAGTGCTTTCAACTTTGCTTCTGGAGGGTCGAGCCAGGCCCGCCCTCATTTCATTTTCGTGGCGCAGAACTTAGCAGGAGCAGCGCGGCGGGAAAGCGTTCATTGTTGCGGCGCGGCGGGAGTGTTCGTTCCTGCTGGCACCCGCCTGCGTCCGCGCCCGCGCCCTACGGTGCGGTTCGTGTTTGCAGACGGCAGATTGGTGTTGATGCCCACCGCTGCTGCGGCCACGAGGTCCAGATTCTTGAGCGTGTTTGTCACGACGCGGCGGAAGCGGAGGTCTGGATCATCAAGCAGCCGAACCAGCACGGGAACGACGCGGTTGGTTTCGATGCTCACTTTCTCCAATGCGTAGAGAACTGAACCGCGCAGTCGCGGACGGCTTCCTTCCAGAGTTTCAATCGTCAATTGCGTCGCTTCATCACGGGAAGCGATTTGCATCAGCCGCCGCAACGCTCCGCCGGAGATCGCATATTCGGGATCGTGGCGCAGTTGCCGCAGGTCCGGGAGGGTGGCGTCGGTGAGGCCGGGCTTCATGCTTCCGTAGAGCGCGGCCCGCCGAAAGATTGGATCGGCATTGGTGAATCCCGCGCGAAGAATGGGCAAAGCGGCCAAGCCGAGATGCCCCAACGCTTGGCCGGCCTCCCAGACGGTGTTGGTGTTCCAAAACAATTTTTCCAACTCGGGCAAAGCCAGCAGCGCGTTGCTACCGAGAATGTTGAATCCATAAATCGCCTCGGCTCGCTCCTGATACCCCCAAGTCGGCTCAAACTGATAGAAATCCTGTTCGCTCAACCAATGGTAGGTCTTCTCCTTCCACGGCGAATCGGTGGCTTGCAGCTTGGCGAGCAGAGTGGGGATGGCCTTGTACCCGATCTCCCGGATGGCGGCTTCACTCTGGGGGATGCTTGGAGCATCACCCCCCGTACCCGCCGGATTTGCTCCCAGCTTTAGCCAGTAACTCAACGGCTCCCCGCCCGCGCGCGGCTCACGAAAGGAAACCCACGCCGCCACGACCAGTCCCACCACGGCCAGCAGCAGCGACCAGAAGATGACACGTCCTCGCGACATCGGCGGCTACTCCCCCGCCTTGCGCGGCACCTTTTCGTTCATCGTCGCGGCGTTCCAGAGGAAGGCGGCCATGATCGTCGAGGCCTGCTTCATGTCGTCCGCCTGAATGCGGTCGAACACGTCGGCGTTCGAGTGATGCGTGCGCGTCCAGTACTCGATGGGGTCTTGGATGAACTGGAAGCCCGGCAGCCCGATGCCGTCGAACGACAGGTGGTCCGTGCCGCCCGTGCTGTTGTAGGTCAGCGTCTCCGCGCCGAGATCGGCGAAGGGCTGGAGCCAGCGGCGGAAAATCGGGCGCGCGCTCTCGTTGTTCTGCAAATAGACGCCACGAATTTTCCCGGTGCCGTTGTCGAGGTTGAAGTAGGCGGAGAATTTCTCGTAGCCGTCGCGCTTCACGATTTTGCGCGTCACGGAATTCGTGGAGCCGCCGCGCGGGCGGCGCGGCTGGTTGCTCTCCGCGCGCGGCGAACCCGTGGCGGCGGACGCGGCGTTCGTGATGTTCGTGGCGTAGCCCAGATGTTTCGTCACGTAGGCGCGCGAGCCGAGCAGGCCCTGCTCCTCACCCGTCCACAACCCGATGCGAATCGTGCGGCGCGGCTGCAAGCCGAGCGCCTGAAGAATCCGCACCGCCTCCATGGTCGCGGCCACGCCCGCGCCGTTGTCTGTCGCGCCGGTACCGACGTGCCACGAGTCGAGGTGCGCGCCGATCATCACGACCTCGTCCTTCAAATCCGTCCCGGGAATTTCCGCCACGGTGTTGTAGCCCATCAGATCGGCGTCATGAAATTTCACGCGCAGGTCCACGGTCATCTTCACTTTCTCGCCCGCCTGAATCATCCGCGCGAGCCGGTTGTAATCCTCGACTGCGAGCGCGACTTGCGCCGGCATCGGGGCCGCGTTCGTGGCCCACGGCGAAGAACGGCCCGCCGTCGCCGGCGCGTTCGTGCCGCGTGCGGAAGCCATGGGCACCGACGCCTGCGCGACGAAGATGGTGCCGCCGTCGCCCTCGCCGCTGGACGTGACCACGAGCGCCGCGCCTTCCTTCACGGCCAGCGCCAGCACACGGCTGGAGAGCGAGAAGGGCGGCGTGTTCGAACGCGGCCCGGTGCTGCGCGCGACGTTCGTGACGGCGGTGGAATTCGTCGTCACCAGACGCCCGCCGAAATTCGGACGCACGTCCCCCGGCCCGGCGTTGGCCATGCGCAGGAGATTCGACTCCCCCACGCGCGTGGCCAGCGGCTCGAAGCGCGCCGCCACGGTCCGCACCGCGCTGGCGAGCAAAATTTTTCCTTTCAGTTGCCCCTGAAACTTTTCCAGCTCCGCTTCGTTCTTCGCCTCGATGAGCACGACCTCCGCCGTGACCGGTTCAGAAAAGCCGGGCGTCCAAGCCTTCGGCGTGGCGATGAGCGGGATGGACTGCGGCTCGATCACTTGCGCGGAGAAGCGTTGCAACGACCAGCCGCGCCCGAACGGCCCCCACGCTTCGAGCTGCGCGTTCTTCAAGCCCCACTCCGTGAGCGTGTCGCGCGTCCAAGCGTTCGCGCGTGCGAGATTCGGCGAGCCGGTGAGGCGCGGGCCGATCACGTCCGTGAGATGGCCGAGCGTTTTCATCACCTGCGAACGGTTCAATCCCTCGTCGCGAATGCGGGCGACGGGATCATTCGTACCGCGCCGCGAAAGGACGGACGCATTGGTGCCCGCGCTCTGCGCGAACGTGGAAGTGGCAGCCGCGCCCCCAGCGATGACGAGCGCCGCGACGAGCGAAGCGGTGAAGCCGAACGAGTGTTTCATGAGATGCGCCGCAGCATGTCGCAACACGCGGTTGAAGCAAGCCCGCGCTCCGGCCGGGCCTGGGCGATCCGGCTTCCCGCCGGCGCTGCCAGGCCCACAACGCCGTTGCCGCCCGGACACCGGCCTGCTAGCGTTCGCCCGCTAACCTGACATGCCCATGCGCCACACGACCCGAGCTTTTACCCGTCTGGAATGCGCCGCCGTCGTCGCCGCGCTCGGCCTGCTCGGCGGGCTGGCCCTGCCGCTGTTCGCGGCCACGCGCGCGGATTCGGATCGCGCCGGGTGTTTCAACAACCTGCGGCAGTTCGGTCGCGCCACGGCAGTCTGGGCGGACCATCACACGGGCAATTTCCCTTGGCTGACCTCGACCAACGAAGGCGGCACGCGCCTGGACTCCGGTTTGAAAACGTCACTCGCCTGGGTCGAGTTCATCTCGCTCACGAATGAACTGCCCCGCCCGCGCGTGCTGGCCTGCCCGGCGGATCGCACGGCGAAGGTCGCGTCGCACTGGGGCAACACGGCGAACGGACTGGCCAACACCGGAATGCGGAACGCTGCCGTCAGTTATTTTCTAAGCTTCCACGGACGCCCTGAGCTGCCGCGTTCCGTCATCACCGGTGACCGGGATTTTAATCCGTCCTCGACGGTGCCGGTGGGTTGTGGCTTCGGCAACGTGGGCAACGCCTTCCCAATCACTCCACAACTGGCCATGCCCATCCGCTGGACGAACGCGGTGCATGGAGCCGCCGGACACCTGCTCTTCTCCGACGGCAGCGTGGAATACACGACGGACGCGGGGCTGGAGAAAATCTTGCGCGGCCCGTTGGTGCAGAATGATTCGGCCAGCATCCACCTGATTTACCCGCGATGAAGACCAACACCAATTTCCCACGCACCTCTGCGCGAGTTTCACGCCTTTGGAGTGAGCCGCACTCTGGCCGCGCTGTCTCCACCGCAGTTTGCCGCTGGAATCGCCGTGGCAACCTCCCTGCTGGTTGGTCATTTGCTATGAGCAACTCTGGGCCAACCAACGGGGCGGGAAGCGGGCGCGGCGCTTCCACTCATCCCTTCGTGTCCCGCGCGGACGACAGCGTGGGCCTGCTCGCCCGCATCACCCCCCGCCAAGGCACACGCGGCGTGGCGCTGGCGGAGAAGACCGGGCGCGGCTGGACACGCCGTGCGGCCGGACGCGGGCGACGGGCCTTCACGCGCGTGGAATTATGCGCGTGCCTGGTGGCGGGCGCGCTGCTGCTCACGCTCGCGCTGCCCGCGCTGGCGACCGGGCGCTCCCGCTCGCACCTCGCGCAATGCTTCAACAACCTTCGGCAGATCGGGGCGGGGTTTCAGTCGTGGGCGATGGGGCATGAGGACGAATTTCCGGCGTTGACCCGACCGGCGGCGGGCGGGTTGAACAATCTCGGGGGCGGAAGTCCCATTTCAGCCAATGCTTTCATTTATTTTGCTGTTGCCTCGAATGAGCTGGTAACGCCGAGGATTTTCGTCTGTCCCAGCGATCTGGGAAAAAAGATCGCGAGCAATTTTGGAAACTCGTCCACCGCAGGTTTCCTCAGCCCAAACTTTCAGAACAACGCGGTGAGTTACGTGGTCGGTCTGCACGGATCGGTTGCCCGCCCACGCGAAATTCTCAGTGGTGATAGAAATATCCGAACCATTTCCTCGGCGACATGCGGTGTTGTCGGTGTGCCTGCAGAACGCCTGACGCCGGCTGACTCCAATACTGGCTGGACGAACGGAGTGCATTCCCTAATGGGCAATCTTTTGTTCAGTGATGGTTCCGTCAACACAACTGACCGGGCCGGTTTTCAATCAGCCATCCGTTCTTCCACCACGGTTCAATCTAGTGTGGATTTGTTGATTCCTTCCAACCCGCAGGTCATCCCCTGAAAAATGTTATGAAACTCTTTGCCTTGTGGATTGCGATATTGAGCGCCGGTGCGGCTTCCGCCGCCACGCTGTCCGTGTCCGGCCCCACCGTTGGTTCCGTTTCCGCCGGAGGCAACTCCTTCAACCCCGTGTTCAGCGCGGACGGGCAGAAGCTCGTCTTCGTCAGCCACGCGAACAATCTCGTGACCAATGACGACCTTGGGCTGTGGCTCGATGTGTTCGTACGCGACCTGGTGAGCAGCAACACCGTGCTCGTGAGCTTGAGCACGAATGGCACAGGCGGCGCCAACGCGGATGCGAATTACCCGACCATTTCCGCGAATGGGCAGTTCATCGCCTTCTCCAGCCGTGCCAGCAATCTCGTCCCCGGCGACACGAACGACGCCGTGGATGTCTTCGTGCGCGATGTGAACGCCAGCCTAACGCGCCTCGTTAGCGTGGATGTGAATGGCTACGCGCCCGCTGATTCAGGCCCCGTTTCCGCCATTCTTCCGCCGTCCGGCAATCCAATGATATCAGGAGATGGGCGCTACATCATTTTCGCCAGCCGTGCCGCCACACTCACGACAAACAGCGTCACACCGGGCGACGTGCATCTCTATCGCCGTGATCTGTGGTCGAACGTCACCGTGCGCGCCAGCGAGGCCATCTCCTTCAGTAATTACGTTCTTCACCATGAACTCGGCGGCATCACACCGGATGGACAATTTAGTGCTTACAACCGCCGCACGAACACCGGCAGCCTGAGCAGCGACGCCTTTGTGCATCAAGTCGGCGCGGGAACCGTCTCCGTGAGCGTGAACGTGCCGGGGCTGATTCCCAGTGGCTACCGTTGCTCGCCTCCCGTGGTGAGCGATGACGGCCATTACGCCGCCTTTTACGCCACGCCACTGGCCGGCGGCACCACGCTCGCGCTGCATCACGATATGCAGACCAGCACCACGCTCGTCATCACTCCGGCGGCGACGAATCTCAGCCACGGCCTGCAAATCAGCGCCAACGGCCAGCGCGTGCTCTTCGAACAGATGGACGGCATCTATGCACGTCCGGCCATCTGGGAAAACACCTTGGGCGGAATCACCGGCGTCATTCTTTGCAATGGCCTCGACCTGCGCGGCAATCCGGCCATGACGCCCACCGCCTCCGCCGTGGCCTATATCGGCTGCTCGAATGTCTATTTCACCGGGGCGAGCAATGCGCTCGTGAGCGCCAGCACCAACGGTTCGTTCAGCAGCGGCGATTATCAACTGGTCACGCCCGCCATCAGCCCGGACGGCACGCGCGTGGCCTTCGCCGTGAACGCGAACGACCTCGTGACCGGCGACCTGAACGGCCAGAGCGACATCTTCCTGCGCGACGTGTTCACGGGCGTCACGGAACTCATCACCAAGGCCGCGCCCTCGAAGCCCGCCGCCACCGCCTTCGCCCATTCCTTCCTCGGCCCGAACAGCATCAGCGCGGACGGGCGCTTCATCGTCTCAACGCGCTATGACGATCCGTCCGCGTGGCGCGATACGAACGGGGTGCTGGATGTTTTTCTGAGCGACAAGCTGCTCGGCACCTCGCATGCGTTGAGCATTGATACGAACCTTTACGCCTCGCCGCAGTCCGGCGGGTATCCGGGGCCGGGCGGACTGTTCTACCGCTCCAGCACGAACAGCTACGCCAACCCCATCATCAGCGCGGATGGCCGGACGGTAGCGGCCATGTCGAGCGGTTCGCCTTTCGCGGCCAGCGTCATCTACTGGGCAGGCTCCTCGAACGGCGTGTTCGGCCCGTTCACCATCGCGCATCGGACGGGGCCGACTTTGAACAGTTCGACTG
>JANOAY010000927.1:0-2623 GCA_031411375.1 Pedosphaera sp.
GATAAGGAGATTTCCTTTCACGGCCAACTCGTGGCGCTGGTCGTGGGCGAGTCGCAGGAGGCGTGTCGCGCGGCGGCGGCGAAAGTCGTCGTGGAATACGAACCGCTCGCGCCGGTGCTGACGATTCCCGAGGCCATCGCACAGAACAGTTTTCACACCGACGCCAATTTCATCCGGCGCGGCGAGATCGCGCGCGGGTTGAGCAGTGCGCCGCAAACGCTCGAAGGCGAATTCTTCTTCGGCGGGCAGGAACATTTCTATCTGGAGATGCAGGCGGCGTGGGCGGAACCGGGCGAGGACGGCTCGATGTTCGTTATGTCGTCCACGCAGCATCCGTCCGAGGTGCAGCACATCGTGGCGCACTTGCTGCATGTGCCGGTGAACCATGTCGTCGTGCAGAGTCCGCGCATGGGCGGTGGCTTTGGCGGCAAGGAAACGCAGGCGGCGACCTTCGCCGCGCTGGCCGCGTTGGCAGCGGCGAGGACGCAGCGCCCGGTACGTGTGCGCGTGAATCGCGACCTCGACATGATGCTCACCGGCAAGCGCCACCCGTTCCTCGCGAAATACGAAGTTGGCTTCGACAGCGACGGCCATCTGCTCGCCGCGAAAGTGGAACTGTTCTCCAACGGCGGTTGGTCGCTCGACCTCTCCATGCCGGTGACGGATCGCGCGGTGTTTCACTTGGACAACGCCTACTACATTCCGCACGTCGAGTTCAGCGGGCGCGTGGCGAAGACGAACGTGGCGTCGAACACCGCGTTTCGTGGTTTTGGCGGGCCGCAGGGAATGCTGGTCATCGAGGAGATCATGGACCGCATCGCGCGACAGCTTGGACTGCCGCCAGAAGTGGTGCGCGAGCGAAATCTGTATCGCGGCACAGGCGAGACGAACACGACGCACTACGGACAGGAGATTGAAGACAACCGCATTCAGCGAGTGTGGCACGAGTTGAAGGCGAGCAGCGCGTTCGACAAACGCCGCGCGGAAATCACGGAATGGAATTCCCAGAACCCGCACCACAAGCGCGGCCTGGCCATGACGCCGGTGAAGTTCGGCATCTCCTTCACGCTCACGCATCTCAACCAGGCCGGCGCGCTCGTGCTCATCTATCAGGACGGCACGGTGCAGGTAAATCACGGCGGCACGGAGATGGGGCAGGGCATCAACACCAACATGGCGATGATTGCCTCGCGCGAGTTGGGCATCGCCGTGGACGCGGTGCGCGTCATGCCCACGAGCACGGACAAGGTGCCGAACACCTCGGCTACGGCGGCGTCGTGCGGCACGGACTTGAACGGCATGGCGGTGAAGAATGCGTGCAAGACGTTGCGCGCGCGGCTCGTGCCGGTCGCGGCGAAGTTGCTGGCGGCGAGACTCGGCAAGGACATCAAGGACGAGGAAGTGACGTTCCGGGACGGACTCGTCAGCGTGCGCGCCTCCGCCGTGGGTCAGGCTTCCAGCCTGACGGTTCACGGGGCTTCCCAGCCCCGTGTTCCGGGCGGCAAGGTGTCCGCCACACCCCAGCCAGCCGACGCGACGGTCAGTTTGAAGTTCAGCGAAGTCGTTACGCAGGCTTACTTCCAGCGCATCAGCCTTTCCTCCACGGGTTACTACCGGACGCCGGAGATTCACTACGACCGCGCGGCGGGACGCGGGAAGCCGTTCCACTATTTTTCCGTCGGCGCGGCGGTGAGCGAGGTGGAGGTGGACGGCTTCACCGGCATGACGCGCGTGTTGCGCACGGACATCCTGCACGACGTGGGCGATTCGATAAATGCCGGCATCAATCGCGGCCAGATCGAAGGCGGCTTCGTGCAAGGCCTGGGCTGGCTCACGGCGGAGGAACTCGTGTGGGACCATGACGGCAAACTGCTCACGCACTCGCCGGACACTTACAAAATCCCCGCCATCGGCGACACGCCGCGCGAGTTCAACGTCGCGTTCCTCGCGAACGCCACGCAGCGCAACACCATCTTCGGCAGCAAGGCCGTGGGCGAACCGCCGCTCATGCTCGCCATCTCCGTGCGCGAGGCGATTCGCGACGCGGTGGCGGCGTTTGGCGCGGGGCAGCGGGTGGTGAAGTTGGATTCACCGGCGACGGGGGAGGCGATCTTCAGGGCGATTCAGGCAACGAGGAACTCGGAAACGACACAAATTTAAGTATGCCAGTTAGCCCTGAAATTTTTGCGACCATTGCAGAACCTCTGACGGAGCACGCATTGCTCACGCTGCGATTTGAGTTGGTTGCGGAGATTGGCGCAGAACGATTGTTCGACTGCGAAGGCCGAGGTGAAATTTTCCGGGAAGACACCAAAGACTACGATTTGCTCCCTGAGAAGCTTCGAGACGCAGCGTGCGTTTTGAGAGTGAATCTCCGCACTCCATACTATGGAGAAGGATACGAGCGAGGCCACTGGCCTGAGATTGCAGCCACACTTGAATTCCTCCGAAGAAAACTAGCGACGGCACGTATCTGGTATGGCCCCGACGGAACAGACGCGATTACTGAGGTCACTCAAGAATTTCTTGATGGGCAGTGGCATCAATGGGCAGCGCACGGCCACCGTCCGTACTTCGACTCGGAAAAAACGTAAAGGTAGGGCGTCGCTGTCCTCAGCGCGCC
>JANOAY010000928.1:0-2219 GCA_031411375.1 Pedosphaera sp.
GCTCCTAGTCTTTCACGTCGCGGTCCTGATCTTCCCCATGAGCGTTCTCACCGACGTGGTGACAAAAGGGGCGCTGGGATTTTTTCTTCTGCAAAAGCTGGCCGTGCTCCTTCCGATCTACGGGCTGGCCGGCTTCCTCGCGTACGCCCTGCAAGGCACGCGCGGCGAAAACTGGCGGGCCACGACGGAGAGTCTCTTGGGCAAGCTGCCCGTGCTGGGCAAGGCCCGTCGCAGCCTGGCCATCGCGCGCCTCTCGCTCGCGCTGGACGCCCTGCTCAACGCCGGCGTGACCGTAATCGAAGCTTGGGAACTCGCCGCCGCCGCCAGCGGTTCGCCTGCGTTGCGCCGTGTCTTCGCGCGTCACAAAGTTGAATTGCAGAATGGTCGCACGCCCTCCGAGATGGTCGGGAGCAGCGCGGAGTTCCCGCCCGCCTTCGCCTCGCTCTACCACACCGGCGAAATCACCGGACGGCTCGACGAGTCACTCAAGCGCGCCCACGCGATGTTCGAGGAGGAGGGCGCGAGCAAGCTGCGCACGTTCATCTTCGGCCTGGCTGGTTTGCTCTACGGTGCCGTCGTGCTCGCCGCCGCATGGGGCATCATCAGTTTTTATCTCGGCTACTTCGGACAAATTAACGACGCCATCAACATGAACGCGAAATGACCATCGCTGAACTCCACTCCAACGAAGACCTGCGCCGTCACGAATTTCCCGTGGCGGAGACCAAGGTGTTTCTCGGCCACGCCGCCGTGTGCGCCCTGCCCCGCCGCGTCTCCGAAGCCGTGGCGCACTACGCATTCAACGCCACGCAAGGCGATCAAGAAGCCTTGCTGCCCGCGATCCAGATTCACAAGTCACGCGAACTCGCCGCCCGCCTCCTCAATGCGAAGCCCGAGGAAATCGCCTTCGTCGGCCCCACTACGCTCGCGCTCGGCTACGTCGCGAACGGACTCACTTGGCGTAAAGGCGACAACGTCCTCATCTATCACGACGACTATCCCTCGAACGTCTATCCGTGGATGGCGCTCGCCGAACGCGGCGTGCAAGTGCGCCTGATGAACATCCGGGAGTTGGGGAAAGTCCGTTCGATTGATGTGCAGGGACAGATTGATGAGAACACGCGCCTCGTCGCGCTCGCTTCGTGTCATTTCGTCAGCGGCTGGCGCATCAACATTCCCGCCATCGGCAAAATGCTCCGCCAGCGCGGCGTGCTTTTCTGCGTGGACGGCATCCAGACGCTCGGTGCGTTTCCGACGACGGTCGAGCATGTGGACTTCCTCGCCGCCGACGCGCACAAGTGGTTGCTCGGCCCGTGCGCGGCGGGAATTTTCTACGTACGCCAAGAAATTCAGGAACGCCTCAAGCCCACCATCCTCGGCTGGAATAACGTGCGCTGCCCGAACTACGTCGCGCAGGTGGAAATGAAGCTGCGCTCCGGCGCGCACCGCTACGAAGCCGGCAGCGACAACCTCCTCGGCCTCGTCGGCCTCACGGCTTCCATGGAAATGATTCTCGACGTAGGCGTGGAAAACATTTCCGCCGAGCTGCTGCGCCAGCGCGCGTGGCTCGTCCCCGCGATTCAGGAAAAGGGCTACACCGTCCTCCAAGCCGCCGCGCCGCCGGACAACGCCAGCGGCATCACCACCTTCCATCGCCCCGGCGAGGACATGACCGCACTGCACCAGAAACTAGCGGACGCGAGCATCACCACCTCCCTCCGCACGGATCGAAAAGAGCAGAACTACATCCGCCTCTCCCCGCACTTCTACAACACGGACGCCGAGCTGCGCCGCGTGGTGGAGGCGATTTGATCGCGCCGAACAGCCGCACAAATCACCAAGAAAAAGCCGTCCGCATTTCTGCCGACGGCTTGAATTCAGACCGGCCAGCAGAACGCTGGCGGTGTCTCAGGGCTGATCGTATTCCCCGAGCGGACGAATCCACACGTTGCGGAAGCGCACGGGATTGCCGTGCTCATACAGTTCGATGACGCCTTTCGGCGGTTGCGGCTTGTCGTAGTTCCCCACCGCGCGATACCGCGTATCGCCATGCAGCTCGCGGCGATGCTGCACGACCACGCCATTGTGCAGTACGGTCACGTAAGCCTTTTTCACCAACTTGCCCGCGGCATCCCAGCGCGGCCCTTCCCAGATGATGTCGTAGGTCTGCCATTCGCCGGGCGGGCGCGAGGCATTCACCATCGGCGGCGTCTGGCCGT
>JANOAY010000929.1:0-2774 GCA_031411375.1 Pedosphaera sp.
GCCTCCTTCCGCCGGGCTGGAAGCCACGGCTCACCGGCAGGCAAGGATGCCTGCCGCCACGAATTAATCCCCATCCAGCCGCCGTACGCGGATGTTCCGGAAGCTCACTTCGTGGCCGAGGTTTTGCAGCACGATGTGGCCGCGCGGGGCCTGGCCCCATTCCCTTTTCTCAAATCGCTGCCGTGCCACACGCTGCAAGTCAGCGCGCGACAGATCCGTTTCCAAAACCTTCACGCCGTTCAGCCAGTGTTCGACGTGGGAGCCGCGCGCGATGATGCGGGTGGTGTTGAATTCACCGGCGGGCTTCAGCGTTTTGTTCGCGGGCGCGAGCAGGCCGAACATGGAACCGGCGGACGTGTTCGGCGTCTGGCCGTCGCGATGCCCGGCGTCGTCCAGGATCTGATACTCCGGCGCGGTCTTCCAAACTTCGCCTGCGCCCGCCGGCGCGCGGTAGATGATTCCGCTGTTCGCACCCGGCGTGACCTTCCATTCCAGCTCCAGCTCGAAGTCGCCGTATTGCTCGCGCGTGGCGAGATTGATGGTGCCGCCGCGCAGGCTGTGCAGTTCCTGATTCATGATCGACCACGCGCCGATCCAACTCGTGCTCTGCCACGCTTTCCAAGAATCAAGCGACGTGCCGTTGAAGAGCGTGGTCCATTTGCCGACGGTCGCAGGCGGCGCGGTCTCGGTGACGCCAGCCACGAGACGCTTCAACCGGATGTCTTTGAAATCCACCATCGTGTCGCCGCCCGATTCGAGCACGAGCAGGCCGCTGCGGGGCGCGGACAGGGCGTCGTCACGCAGCTCGCAGAGCGTGATGTCGTCAATGCGCTGCACCAGCTCGGGACCGCGCGCGATGATGACCAGCTCGTGCCAGCCGGAGTCTTTCGGCAGTTGGGGCAGCGTGCGGCGTGCGGCGCTCGAGTTCACGCGGAAGAGTTCGCGCCGGGGCCGGTCGTTGCCCACGTCAATCAGGTTGCCGGTGTAGCCGGGCAGAATCTCGAATTGATAACCGCCGATGCCGTCCGTGAGCCGTTTCGCGCGGTAAAACACGCCCGAGTTTCCGCGCCAGCGGCGGAAGCTCAGGCGCAGTTCAAAATCCTCGAGCGCTCCGCCCTCCCAAAACAGGCCCGAGGAATTTCTGTCCGAGCGCGGCCCGGTCTGGCCGCGAATGAAGCCGTCCTGCACGGCCCATTCCGTCGCGTCGCCCGACCAGCCGGAGAGATCGCGGCCGTTGAACAGGTTCACGAAGTCCGCTTCGCCAGGAGCCGATGATGCGGTCGCACCAGCCGGAGCATTGGCTTCGCTCGCTCCTTCACTCTTCGCGGTCTGGCTCGCATCGCGCTTCCACAACCACCATGCGCCAAGACCCAAGCCCACACACAACGTGCCCACGACGGCGATCAACACCACCAGCAGTCGGGTCGAGAAAACGGATTCGCGAGAAGTGGAAGGAGTGGCGTAGCTCGTGTCCTCCGTCTCCGCGACGGCGGTTTCCGGCTCAGAAAACAACGGCTCTGGCGGGAGCGAGGTTTCCGGCACGGGCGGTGGTGGCTCAGCGCGCGCTGGCTCAAGTCTTGCGCCTCCGACTCCCTCTCTCCGCGAGGAATGAGTGGGGAGAGGGACCGCCTCGACCGTCGAACGGCCCTCCTCTCCCCAGCCCTCTCCTCCCGCCGAGGGAGGAGAGGGAGCCAGCCGCTGCGGCGCAACAACCACTGGTGGCAAGCCAATCCACTCAGCGACCGCTCGCGCACTCGGCGGACGTTGCTCGGGAGCTTTACCCAGGCACGCCATGATCAGCGCGCGGAGCGAGGCCGGCACTTCATTTGTGATGTCGAGTTCTTGCAGCCGCTCATCCACCGGTTGCGGCGGGAGGTTCCGCACCTGATGCGCGATGTCGCCGGTGAAAAAGGGCGGACGGCTCGTGAGCAGTTCATAGAGCGTCGCGCCGAGCGCGTAAATGTCATCCGTGATTTGCGGCAGCTTGCCGTCCATCTGCTGCGGACTCATGTAGGTGACGGTGCCGCTCTGGCCGTGGCGGATCATCGAGACGCGGCTGACCGAGTCGCTGACTTGCGCGGCGATGCCGAAGTCCGAGAGCTTCAAGCGCCCGCGCGAATCGAGCATCATGTTCGCCGGCTTCAGATCGCGGTGAACGACCTTCTCGCCGTGCGCGTAGTCGAGCGCCTCGCACAGTTGCTTGACCAAGGGCTCGAGAAATTTCCACGAGAACACGCGCTCCGGCTGCCCGATGCGCAAGTCGCCAAGGTTCGGCCCGTCAATGAACTCCATCGAGATGAACGCCTCGCGCTCGTCTTTGTAGAGGTCGTGGATGCGGATGATGTTCGGGTGCGTGAGCTTGCGCGCGCGCGCGGTCTCGCGGCGCAAGTCATCGAGCGCCACCGCGTCGAAACGAATTTCCAGCGGGAGAAATTTCAGCGCCACGTCCTCGCGCAACGATTCATCACGCGCGAGCCAGACCACGCCCATGCCGCCGCGCCCGATGAGGCGGACGAGCGTGAAGCGCCCGTTGCCGACGAGGAAGCCCGGCTCCAGATGCGCCAGCGCGGCGTCTATCGGCGCGTCGTTGGGGTTGGGCGTTTGGCTCATGCGGTAACGTGCGAGAGCTAACAAGCGCAGGTGAAGAAAGACAAGCGAAGGAAAAAGCTCAATGCGTGCTCCTGTCGTGCGGAGCAACGGGCGGGCTTTCGGCACTTGGAAGTTCGTTGTTAAAGACCATCCGAGCAAGACGCGCAGCCCCGTGTTCAAACAAC
>JANOAY010000930.1:0-4790 GCA_031411375.1 Pedosphaera sp.
GCCTGCGCGTTCTTCAGCATGTCGAGCGTCACATTCGTCACGGGGCGGAAGCTGCCGCGCTCGACGAGAATCGGTTTCTTGTAAAGCACCTCGGCGGCCTGCACGACCTCGCCATCGGCGGTGAACATCGCGGCATTCGTCAGCCCGTCCTGCACGAGCTTCAAAGTCACGAGCCGGTTGTCCACGCCTTTGAACGCGGGGCCGCTGAACTTGATCATGTCCACCTCCACGCGGTCCTCCGAGAGATCGTCGAGCAGCGAACTGAGGAATTTGTTCACGTCGTCGTGATGGTAGAGCGCGCCGTGGAGCAGGTTCACGCCGAGCACACCGAGCGCCTCCTGCTGCTGGAGGTTTTCTTTGTCCCACATGCGGACGTGCATGATGATCTGCGACGGCTCGCCGCGCGGCTCGCTCTGGAAACGCACGCCCAACCAGCCGTGCCAGTCCACACGCCGCGAGTAGCTCTGCGCCGCGACCGTGTCCGCGAAGGAGAAAAATTTCGTCGTGTCGCCGCGCTTGCCGGCCAGGCGTTCGACCATCAGTCCGTATTCGTGATCCAGCATCGTGACCAGCCGCTGCCGGCTCACGTAACGATCCGCGTGGCCGTAAATGGCGTCGCTGATGGTCATGTCGTAGGCCGAGATGCTCTTGGCGATGGTGCCGGACGCGCCGCCCGCGCGGAAAAACCAGCGCGTGACTTCCTGCCCCGCGCCGACCTCGGAAAAGGTGCCGTACTTCGTCTGGTCGAGATTGATCTGCAACGCCTTCTGATGCGTGCCGACATTTTCCTTCTTCATTCGCGGCGAGGTTAGCGAACGGCGGCAAGGGCGCGAGGGGGAAATTTTTTACCGAAAGACGGAGTGAAGAAGTAATCAGTGTTCAGTCATCGGTCATCAGTGAACACGATGGGCGGCGTCCCGACTGATGACTGATGACTGAACACTGATTACTTTCCCCCGTTGAACTGCCGCATTGCACGCGAGCCGTCTTGCCGCATACTCCCGCCGTGAACGCTCCTGCCACCCACATCGTGCTCTACGACGGCGACTGCTCGCTCTGCACTTTCCAGATGCGTGTCATCACCTGGATGGACTGGTTCAACACCGTCTCGCTGCTCCCCATCGCCGACCCGCGCGCGCAGGAAGTTGCGCCGCGCCTGACGCGCACGGATTTGCAGGAGGCGATTCATTGCGTGGCGAAGGACGGGAAAATTTATCGCGGCGCGCGCTGCCTGCGCTTCATCGGAATGCGGATGCCGCTGGCGGTGCCCTTCGCGCTGTTCATGTGGATTCCGGGCGTGATTTACGTGGCGGAAATTTTCTACCGCTGGCTCAGCCGCAACCGCTTGCTCCTGAGCCGCGTGTTCGGCTGCAAGGAAGCCTGCGCCATCCTCCCCGCCCGCCGCCGTGCGAATGAAAACGGTGTGCCAACGGAGGCGGAGCGCGTTTCGTAGGACACGGCTTCCAGCCTGTCCTACGGGCGCGACGGCGGCTTGCGCCGCGTGCAAAGATATTTCGCCGCTGATCCGAGGCCGGAAAATCGAAAGCTCGGATCGACATATTTCTCAATCACGTAGAACGCGAAGTAGTAGGCGCGGCAAAAACACCAAACCACAATCGTCAGCAGCACGCCGACTTTCAGTGAAGGCATTTCCAGCACCAGCAGCGCCGCCGCCAGCACGCCCACGATGAGGAAGAGGACGCCCTTGAATTTAATCCAGCGCGGGTTGGTGAGGTCTTTCATACGGAATTGTTTAACCACGGATGGACACGGATTCACACAGATGAGGAAAGAAGCTCACGCGGGCGGTCAATTTTCAGAATCCGTGTCCATCCGTGGTTAAAAAATCCCTCAATGGCGCGCAGGGAAATCGGTCCGGATCACTCCTTCCGAACGACCGGCGAATCCTTCGGCACAATCTTCTGCAAGTGCTCGCCGACCACGCGCTTCCAGATCGCGTAGCCTTTCTCGTTCATGTGCAGCTGGTCGGCCACGAAGATGTCCGGTTTCGGCCTGCCGTCGTCGCCCATCATGGGCGGGAACACGTCGATGAAACTCAGGCCGTCCTGCGTGGCGGTGAAGTCGCGAATCAGTTTGTTCGCCGCGCGCACCTGGTCCACCTGTGCCCAGCGCGCGGGATTACCGGCGATGGCGATGTAGGCGATCTTGGTCTTCGGCAGTTTCGCCCGCACGTTCGTGACGAAGGTTTTGAAATCCGCCGCCACCGTCTCGGGAGGTTTCTTTGCGTTGATGTCGTTGCCGCCGGCATAGAGGACAATCACGTCCGGCTCGTACGGCAGCACAATACGGTCGGTGAAATAAATGGAGTCGGAAATCTGCGAGCCGCCGAAGCCGCGATTGATGACGCGATACTCGGGCAAGTCTTTTGCCAGCGTCTTCCACAGGCGGATGCTGGAGCTGCCGATGAACAGCGCCGCATGCTTGGGCGGCGGATTCGTTTTGTCGCTGGCCTCGAAGGCGAGAATTTCTTTCTCGAACGCGTTGGTTTTGTTTTGCGCCAGCGCGCCGGTCACGGCCAGCAGCAGGACGAGCAGGTGAAGTGGATTTCGCATGACGCGAGGATAGCGGGCGCGAACGGTGGCACAAGGCCGGGCTGGGACGGGGCGACTCGCCGGGTGGCACTGGTCGCGCGGCGGCGAGTGGAGCCACGACCGCGCATGAATGAAACCTGCTTCACGTTCGACACTTCATTCATGTGCCCGCTCCGGCCAAAACCTTGCCGCGCCCGCGCTTCACGGGCTAATTTCCCTGCGGCCGCGCGCGGCCCCGTATGCCAGGCTCTTTCGACTTCTCGCTCAACGGACAAAACGTCCGGGTGGAAAACCTCTCCCCGAACACCACGCTCCTCGAATACCTCCGCGCCACCGGGCGCACCGGCACCAAAGAAGGCTGCGCGGAAGGCGATTGCGGCGCGTGTTCCGTCGCCATCGTCGAGCGCGATGCGAACGGGAAGAAAACGTTCCGCGCCATCAACAGTTGCCTCATTCCCATCTGCCTGCTCGCGGGGCGCGAGGTGATTTCCGTCGAGGGCGTGGCGTGCGGGGCGAAGCTGCATCCCGTGCAGCAGAAGATGGTCGAGTGCCACGGCTCGCAATGCGGCTACTGCACGCCCGGCTTCATCATGTCGTTGTTCGAAGGCTACTATCGCGATGACCTTACGACTTTGGAGCAACTGGATGAGCAACTCTGTGGCAATCTCTGCCGCTGCACGGGCTACCGGCCGATTCGCGAGGCGGCGTGGGAGGCATTTGCCAGTAGGAGACGAGGTAACGAGACTCCAACTAAAAATCAGTCAGAGACTCCTCACGTCGTCACCTACGAGAGCAGTGGGGAAAAATTCCTGCGCCCGACGACGCTGGCGGAATTGTTCACCGCGCTCGCCGAACATCCCGCCGCCCGGCTCATCGCCGGCGCGACGGAACTCGGACTCGACATCACCAAGCGGTTCAAGAAATTCCCCGCGCTCATTTCCGTCGAAGCGATTCCCGAACTGCGGAACATCGAGAGCACGAAGGACGAATGGTGCGTCGGCGCTGCCGCGACGCTCACGAACATCGAGGACAAACTGGGCACGGAGTTCCCGGCGCTGAAGGACATGCTGCGCGTCTTCGGCTCCCGGCAGATTCGCAACCGCGCCACGATGGGCGGGAACATCGTCACCGCTTCGCCGATTGGGGACAGCGCGCCGGTGCTGCTGGCGCTCGATGCTCGTGTCGTGCTCGCGTCGTCTGGCGGCGAGCGCGTGCTGCCCATCGCGGAGTTCTTCGTCAGCTACCGGAAGACGGCGCTGCAGGTCGGTGAGATTCTCAAGTCCATCCTCATTCCCCGCGCTGCTGCGAGGTGTGGTCAGCGCCTCAGCCGCTGGTTCAAAGTTTCCAAGCGGCGCGAGATGGACATCAGCACGGTGGCGGCGTGCTTCGCGGTGGAGCTGGATTCGGCGCAACGTGTTCACCGCGCGCGACTGGCCTTTGGCGGTGTAGCGGCGATGCCGGTCCGTGCGATGAAGACCGAGACGGCGTTGGTGGGAAAAGTTTGGAGCGAAGAAACTGTAGGGAGCGTGCTGCCGATTCTGCGCACGGAGTTCACGCCGGTTTCTGACGTGCGCGGTTCGGCGGCGTATCGCAGTGAGTTGATCGTGAGATTGTTCGAGAAGTTTTTCTTTGCGCCCGTAGGAGACGAGGTAACGAGTCTCACTTCAAAACAGGAAAGTCAGAGTCTCCTTACGTCGTCTCCTACGAAGTCACTGCCGCACGAGAGCGCGCACAAGCATGTCACGGGCGAGGCGATTTACACGGATGACGCGGCGGCGCGACGCGACATGCTCGAAGTCTGGCCGTTGTGCTCGGCGCACGCCCGCGCGCGTATTTTGAAACGCGACGCGACGGCGGCGCGGGCGATGCCAGGCGTTCGGGCCGTGTTGCTGGCGGAAGATGTGCCGGGACTGAACGACGTGGGCGCGGTGCGGCACGACGAGATTCTGCTGGCGGACAAGGAGATTTCCTTTCACGGGCAACTCGTGGCGCTGGTGGTCGGCGAATCGCAGGAGGCGTGTCGCACGGCGGCGGCGCAAGTCGTGGTGGAGTATGAACCGCTTGCGCCGGTGCTCACGATTGCCGAGGCCATCGCGCAGAACAGTTTTCACACTGACGCGAATTTCATCCGGCGCGGCCAGTGCGCAGATGAATTGGAACGCCTCTCAAGACGGACCACCAACCCAGCGCTTCCGACTCCCTCTCCCCATGACGAAGGTGTGGGGAGAGGGCCGGGGA
>JANOAY010000931.1:0-5399 GCA_031411375.1 Pedosphaera sp.
CGAAGGCCGTCAACGCCGCCGCCGCCGCGCTCCCGGCCGAGGAGCGCGCCGCCGACCTCGCCGAGCACCAAAAACCTTATTCACTGCTTTATTCCTACTCGCTGTTCATTGCGCTCGTGTGCGGCACGGCGGGCCTGCCGCACATCCTCGTGCGCTTCTACACCAACCCCGATGGCGTCGCGGCGAAGAGGACGACGATGTGGGTCATGATCCTGATCGGCGTCTTCTACGTGTTTCCGCCGGTGTTCGGTGTCATCGGGCGCAATCTCCTGCCCGACCTTTACAACGGACTCGGCGCGAAAGGGACGGACAAAATCGTCCTCGAACTGCCGCGCCTGCTGAATGAGAAATACGCGCCGCTCGGATCAATTCTCTCCGGCATCACCTGCGCGGGCGCGTTCGCGGCCTTCATGAGCACGTTCAGCGGATTGCTCGTGAGCATGACCGGCGCGCTGGCCCACGACGTCTACGGAAGAATCCTGCGCCCGAAATCCACGCCCGAGCAACGCATGAGGATGTTCAAGATCGGCGCGGTGCTGATCGGCGGCGTGGCCATTGTGCTCGGTTCGTTCGTGGAACCCTTGGAGATCAATTTCATGGTCGGCCAGGCGTTCGCGATAGCGGCGGCGAGTTATTTCCCCCTGCTCTTCATGGCCGTCTGGTGGCGCAAGCTGACGATGAAGGGTGCCGCCGTCGGGATGCTCGCAGGCGGCGTGTGCGCGCTCGTGGCCGCGGCACTGACGAACTTCAGCAACCTCGCGCTCGACAAGGGGCCGATGGGAAAACTCTTCTCCGGCTTCGCGCCGCTGAATGATTTCTGGGCCGCGCATCCGCTCCTGAGAATCCTCTGCGAGCAACCCGCCATCTGGGCCGTCCCGCTGGCCATCGTGCTGATGATCGTTGTGTCGAAGCTGACCGCGAAGACCGTCCCCAGCGACAGCCGCATGAAAATGCTGGTGCTGCACGCGCCGGAACAATTGGGCCTGAAGCAGGAATACATTCAGGAACACCACGCCGGGCCGGGGCATTGAGCCGGAGCAAGGAGGATAAAATTTTAGCGCAGAGACGCAGAGGCGCAGAGAGGAAAACAGAGCGAGGAGAGCGGAATCGTCTTTCGGCCTTCCCTGCGCCTCTGCGGTAAAAATGGACGCGTGACGACAAGGCGGCGAACCGGCCCAACAAAAAAGCCGGTCACTGGCGTGACCGGCTGGTGAAAGCGGGCGGCTCTTACTTGGCCGGAGCTTCTTTGGCCTTCTTCATGTCGGCGCGGTAAGCCTGCATCTCTTCCTTGCTGAGCTTGCCGTCGCCGTCTTTGTCATACTTCTTGATGACATCGGCGGAGAGTTCCTTCTTCGGCTTCTTCGGCGCGGCGTCGTCGGCGGCGCAGAGCGAGAGCGTGGTGAAGGAGGCGATAGCCACCGTGAGCAACATCAATTTCTTCATACAATCTTCTGGTTTGTCGGGCCGGTTCCAGCGGCCGTTCACTGACTCAGCGCCCGGTTCTGGAACACCTTCCGCTCCGTTGGCTTCTGGACACCCAGGCCCACGCCGGAAGCGGCGCTGAAATTTTGACAACTCTCCGGCGCGGGCGTTCAGGCTTTTCTGCCATCGGCCAGCGCGGGGTTGTTGCTGGATGAGGACGAGAACGCGCAGCAAAGAGTTACAACGAGGTGGGGCGCATCGGCTCGTGGGATTGGAACGGGAGGCTCGAAAGCCTCCCGACCTGCCGACTGAAAAGTCGGCGTTACGCCGTAGCGCCGACTTTCCAGTCGGCAGGTTGAGACACTTTCCAGTGTCGTGCGAGGCGGGAGAAGTCCCAACGTGACTCTCCATTTCGCGGCGCGCTAAGGACAGCGCGCCCTACCCGCGCCACACCGCAAGCGCGGCTTCCACCACTTGCCTTGCGGAGATGCTCTTCAGGCAGCGGAAATCCACCGGGCATTCGCGCAAGAAACACGGCGCGCACGCCGCTTCGCCTCGTAACAGCGCGTGCGGCGAATCAGGCGCGGACATCGGCCCGGTCAACTCAGGCGACGTGCTGCCGAAGGGCACGACCACCGGCGTGCCGAGCGCGGCGGCGACGTGCATCGGGCCGGTGTCATTGGTGATGAGGAGGGCGCAGGCTTTCAGCACGGCGCACAGTTCGCGCAGGGAAGTTTGTCCGGCGACGCTGGTTGCGGTGGCGGCGCTGGTGCGGGCGATGATTTGTTTCGCGATGTCGCCGGCCAGTTCCACGTCAGCGCGTCCGCCGAGCACGACCCAGCGGCAGCCGGTGCGTTCGTGCAATTGCACAGCGGCTTCGACGAATCGTTCGGCGGGCCAGCGCTTGGCCACGCCGTATTCTGCGCCTGGGTTCAGCGCGAAGAGCGGACCGGGGCCGACGAGCTTGAAACGAGCGCGCGCGGCTGCGATTTCATCTTCGCTGACGTGCAAGAGCGGTGGTAGCGGCTCGGGATTCGCGCCGAGTGCGGCGACGAGTTGCAGGTAGTCGTGAACGTGATGGGCTTCGGCGGGGAACGTTTCGCGCGGCACGTTTGCGGCGATGCGCTGCTGAATCTCGGAGACGGAACGCTTGTGCATCTTCACCGCGCCCGCGCGAGGTGGCAGCGCGTCGGTGAGCAGGAAGTTTCGTCCGCCGCGCGCATAACCGATGCGGCGGGAAATACGGGCGAGAAATACTTCCAGCGCCGAGCGCGGGGAATTCGGAAAGACGACGACGGTATCGAACCGTTCTGCGCGCAACCGCTTCGCCAAGCTGAACACGCTGTCCTGGTCGTTGAACGTAAGCGTTGCGTTCAGGCTGGGATGACCGGGCCACAGAGCCGCGAGTTTTTCCGGCGTGAGCAGCGTGATGTGGGCGGCGGGTTTCGCGGCGCGCAGGCGTTGCAGGGCGGGCGTGGTCATCACGGCGTCGCCCAGCCAGTTCACGCCGCGCACGAGAATTTTTTCAGGCGTCGCCATGCGTGCGTGTCACTTGAAACAGATTTGCCGGACCACGTCCTGAAAATCTTTGCCGCCGCTGAGAATCTTGATTTCCACACGCATGAAATGGATCGGCAGATCGCGACGATCAATTTTCGGAAAGCGCACCGCATCCTTCTGTGTGGTGAGGATGAGTTCGGCCTGCCGCTTCTTGCTACGATTGATGGCGTTCAACACTTCCTGCTGCGTGAAGCGATGGTGGTCGGCAAAGCGTTTGGAATAGACCAACTCCGCGCCGAGCGCTGCGAGGCTCTTCTCAAAGCTCTCCGGTTGCGCGATGCCGCTGAACGACGCGACCTTCCGGCCCTTCAAGTATTCCAACCCATGCCGCTCGCCGGTGAACACGTCCTCGAAGTAGAGCGGGCTGTGAATGCACTCGATGACGGGCGCGCCGGGATTGGTCTTGGCGAGCCGCGCGCGCAACGCACCGGTGTTGCCATCGCTCTTGGTGAGAAAAAAAACGCTGGCGCGCGAGAGGTGCGATTCCGGCTCGCGCAAGGTGCCACGCGGTAGGAGATGCTCGTTGCCGAACGGAGTCTGGCAATCAATGAGCACAATGTCGCGGCGACGGCCGGCGAGTTTCCAGTATTGAAAACCGTCGTCGAGCAGCAGCGTGTCGCAGCCAAATTTCTGGATGGCGTAACGACCGCTCTTCACGCGGTCCTTGTCCACGAGCACGATCACGTCCTTGAGATTCGACGCGAGCATGTAGGGTTCGTCGCCTGCCGTTTCGGAATCGAGCAGCAACGACTTGCCATCCGAGACCACGCGCGGCGGCGTGCGGTCGCGGCGCATGAGCAGTTGATCAATCAACCGCTTGCTCAACGGCGGCGGCTTCGAGCGATAGCCGCGTGAGAGAATCGCCACTTCCCTGCCCTGCGCCTTCAACTCGCGCGCAAATTTTTCCACGACCGGCGTCTTGCCCGTGCCGCCGACACTGAGGTTGCCGATGGCGATGACCTGCACGCCGAGCGTCGAGTCGCGCATGATGCGGAAGTCGTAGAGCAGGCGGCGAATCTTGATCGCCAGCCCATAGACTTTGGAGAACAGGAACAGGATGAAGCGCGCGACCGCCGCGCGTTTGCCGCGCCGCTGGCCGCTGATGAGTTCGAGGACGACGGTCTCGACCGTTTCCGTCCACATCCGAATCTGCTCGCGCATGAAGGCGCGGAGAATGCCCAGCGGTCGGAGGCAGGGCAAGCGCGGGTCGGAAGTGACGGAGCGCGGGTTTTCAACCCGCAGCAACGTGAAGCGGGGAACCGTGTTCGCAAGTTCTTGCGCCCTCGTGCTGGCGGACATGGCTGCGGGTTGAAAACCCGCGCTCCGCTAAATGCAACACCACCTAAGCGGCGGTGTGACTCGAACTTCAGATTAAAAAATCACAACTGCGTCTTGGCGTGCGCGGGCAAGCGCAGTCCAAAACGCGGCGGGACTTTGGTGGCGGTGGTGTTCGGCGGGCCACATCGGGTTGTGACGAGGCTCAGAGCAAAACCGCAATTAGTCCGGCGCGACACTTTCCGCCACCGCAACTAATTGCGCTTTTCCGTCCAAGAGAAGGGGAAATAATCGTTGTGTGGCCGGAGCGATTTTCCCTAAACTTTTGCACCTGACTCCGGCGGAATTTCCGCTGTGTTTTCAGGAGATTTTTTATGGCGAATGACCCTGTGATTGACGACTCCCAACAGCCCTCCAGCGGGGCCGTCTCCGGCACGTATGACGCGGACAAACTGGGGCAGCTCAAGGGCCTCGAAGCGGTGCGCAAAAAGCCCGGCATGTATATCGGCGGCACGGACGAGCGAGCGCTGCATCACTGCGTCTCGGAAGTTTTGGACAACTCCGTGGACGAACATCTCGCGGGGCATTGCAACCATCTGGAAGTCGCGATTCATGTGGATGGATCCATTTCCATTCGTGACGACGGGCGCGGCATTCCCGTGGACATCAACAAGGACAGCGGGCTGCCGGGCGTGGAACTGGTGCTGACGACGTTGCACTCGGGCGGCAAGTACGGTCAGGGCGGCTACAAATTTTCCGGCGGCACGCACGGCGTCGGCGCAAAGTGCGTGAACGCGGTGAGCGAATGGTTCGAGGTGGAAGTGTCGCGCGATGGAGCGGTGTATCACATGGAGTTCGAGCGCGGGAAGACGATGAAGAAGCTGGAGGTCATCGGCAAATCCAAGGGCACGGGCACGCTGATTTCGTTCATGCCGGATGCGGAAATTTTTCGCGACACGGTGACGTTCAAGTCGGACATCATCATGCAGCGGTTGCGCGAGCTGGCGTTCTTGAATTCGGGATTGGAGATCACGTTCACGGACGAGCGTGGCACCGAGGGGAAAACGGAGCGGTTCTTTTACAAGGACGGCATCGTGGAATTCGTGAAGCAGCTCAACCAGAGCAAGGACGTGCTGCATCCG
>JANOAY010000932.1:0-8055 GCA_031411375.1 Pedosphaera sp.
ACATCGCCGGACAGGAGGAACATCACCGCAAGATTGGTTTCCAAGACGAGTTGCGCGCGTTGTTGCGCAAGCACGAGATCGAATGGGACGAGAAATACGTTTGGGATTGAATCGTTCCAACCTTGGGCTGGATGCGACTGCGAGGTTCGCCTAGCTTTCGCTTTGTCGCATGAGCGCAACATCAACAACCGGTTCCGCCCTGACCCGCGAAGCCATTCTGCGCGCGTTAGGTTCCCTCTCGGAAGAACTCGGCCAGCAGGGCGTCACCGGCGAAGTCTGCCTCTTCGGCGGTACGGTCATGGTTCTGGCCTTCACCGCCCGCCTCTCGACGAAAGATGTGGACGCGCTGTTCCAGCCCACGCCGCTCATCCGCGACCTCGCGAGGCGTATCGGCGAGGAGCAGGGCCTGACACCGACTGGCTCAACGACGGCGTCAAAGGCTTTGTCTCCGCCCGGCACGAAACGACGGCTGGCAACCTTCCGCAGTTTCCGCACCTGCGCCTCACCATGCCGGTGCCCGAATACCTGCTGGCCATGAAGTGCATGGCCGCGCGCTTGGGCGGCACCACTGGCGAATCGTCTGACCTGCCCGACATCGTGTTTCTCATCCGCCACTTGCAACTCAAGTCAGCGCGGGACGTCCTCGACTTGGTGGGCCAGTATTATCCGGCCAACCGTATCCCGGTGAAGACGCAGTATCTCGTCGAGGGCTTGTTCGAGGAGGGCAAGGTATGAGACCCCGGACGCTCGCCGAAGTCGCCACGCTCGCTGCGCAGGGAGATTCCTTCGATCGCTCCCTCTCAAACTTCCTCGACGGATTTTACGCCGCGCCGAACACCGCCGCACTCGCTGCCGCGCCTGCGCTCCTCGCCCCGCAGTTTGGCGACCTCGGGCGTGTGCAGGATGCCTACCTCGCCGCCACGGCGGAAGAGCTGGCCCGGCGCTTCTCCCTGCCCCAGCCCGACTGGACGGTTGGAGAAGACCGGCAACTCCGCCGCCCGTGGTTTGCCACTCCGCTGGCCGCGCTGCGCGCCGTGCTGCTGCTGGAAAGCCCGCCCGCCTTCCGCGCCCGCAATCTTTTCGTGAGCGAAAATGCCCTCTCTCGCGCTTGAGATGAACTCCGGTCGCAAGCTCGGCATTGACGCGACGAAGAAAATGCCGGGCGAAGGTTTCAAACGCCCGGACCGCCGCTCCTCAAGATGGAGGAAAACGTGCAGGAAAAAATTGACGCGCTGTTTGGAAAGTAGAGAAGGGAGCCACGCCTCAAGCCTTTCTTCCTCATCAGCCGGACAGCAGGTTTCGTCCACACTCCTCGCGTAGCCGGGTGGGCTGCCATTCAACTCATTGCCGATCGAAGCGAATGGAGATTGGCGGATGGAACCGAGGCCGTGCGGGCCGTTTTCCGGGAGGGCGATGCCTTGGTCGCGTGCGGGGTGTAGAATCCAAATCCACCGAGGGACTGGATTTCGGCGAAGGTCGTGATGCCTTCGGCGACTTTGCCCAGATCGTCTTCGAGGAGCGAGAGCGTGCCGTGACGGCGAATGTGCCGCCGCAAGGTGTGTTCATCCGTGTGGCGCAGAATCAGATCCGCATCCTCCTCGCGCAGACGATAGACTTCAAAGATGCCCACGCGGCCGCGATAACCGCTGTGGCCGCATTGCGCGCAACCGACCGCGTGCCAGGTGAGCTTGGGCATCGGCTGGCCTTGAGTTTTCAGCCAGCTCGTTTCGGCTTCGGTCAACGGTTCCTGCTTGCGACACGCAGGGCACAAACGGCGAACCAACCGTTGGGCCACGACAAGATCCAGAGCGGCGGCGATTTCATGGTCGTCCAGACCGAAATTGCGCATGGCGGTGATCGTCCCGGCCGCGTCGCGTGCATGGAGCGTGCTGAGAAAAACATGGCCGCTGTCGGCGGCGTCGAGCGCAGCCCGGGCCGAGACGGGGTCGCGCATCTCGCCCATGAGGATGATGTCCGGATCGAGCCGGAGCAGACCTTTGACCCCTTGCGCGAACGTGAGGCCCTGCTTCTCGTTGACCTGAATTTGCGTGATGCCTTCGATGACATATTCAACCGGGTCTTCAATGGTCACGATTGAGCCGTTCGTTTGCTTCAACTCATGCAGCAATGCGTAGAGCGTGGTGGTTTTGCCCGAGCCGGTGGGGCCGCTGACGAGAATCATGCCGCGCGCATCATGGATCGCCCGGTGAAGCGTTTCGTAGTCCGAACTGCTGAGACCAAGCTGGTCGAGCTGCAAGCGGGCCAGTTCCGTCGGGAGGAGTCGCAAGGCCAGCTTTTCGCCGAGGACAGTAGGCGCAGTGGCGACACGGACCGCCACGGCTCGATTACCCACTTGGAATTCGGCGCGGCCATCCTGCGGCAAAAGTGCGTAGGCGGAATCCAGTTCCGCGCGCGTCTTGAAGGCTCGCAGCACATGCTGGCCTGGCTCCAGTCGCAACAGAACTGTGTCCACGAGCGCGCCATCAATGCGCAGCCGCAGCAGATAGCCGCCCTCGACGGGATCGAGATGAATGTCGGAAGCGTTCTCGCGCACGGCGTCGTCCAGGATCGCGCCGACCAATGCGGTGGTGCGCGTGTCGCCCGCACCGGACGGCTCCTCAATGAGCTTTTTCAACAGCCGCGAGAGCTGGGGCTGGCGCAAACGCTGCGACTCGAGTTTCACAGGATTCACAAAATCCTTCCTGATCAACGCCGCTTGCCAGACTCGACGACCACGAAACGGCTTCCTCCATTGCTCCAGACCCGGAGGAGCACGCGCTCGCCTTTGCCGCGTCCGCTCAACTCCACGGCTTCATCGGCGTTGCTCACGGGCTGACGGTTGATTTCGAGAATCACATCACCCGCCCGCAGTCCCGCAGTGGCAGCCGAAGACAATGGGTCCACATCCGTGACCAGCGCACCGCGCACATGATTGGGAATGTGGAACTGTCGCCGGCCTGGCGCGTCGAGGTTCTCGACGGTCACGCCCTCCAGCGGGTCGGCCCGCGTGCTGCGACGCAATCCACCGGAGCGGCTGCCAGCCTTGGCCAGACCGTCCGCTGGAAGTTCATCGAGCTTGACGGTGAAAGATTGTTCCTTGCCGTCGCGAATGGCTTTCACCTGGGCCTTCGCCTCCGGGGCCGTCTGGGAAACCATCAGGCGCAAGTGCCGGCTGTCCGTGACTTTCTTTCCGTTGAATTCCGTGATGACATCGCCCTCTTTCAGTCCGGCCTTTTCGGCGGGCGAATCTTTGGTCACATCGCCGACCAGCGCGCCGCTGTTCTGCGAGAGTTTGAACTCCTTCGCCAGTTCGGGCGTGACTGGCTGAATCATCACGCCGAGATAGCCGCGCGTGACTTTGCCATCGGAGATGATGCGCTCCATGACGTAGCGCGCGAGGTTGATGGGCACGGCAAAACCGATGCCTTGGTTGCCGCCGCTGCGACTGAGAATGGCGCTGTTGACGCCGACCAATCGGCCCGCTGCGTCCACGAGCGCGCCGCCCGAGTTGCCCGGATTGATGGAGGCGTCGGTTTGAATGAAGTCCTCGTAGTCCAGAATGCCCATGCCGGCGCGGCCCTTGGCGCTCACGATGCCCATCGTCACGGTCTGGCCGACGCCGAACGGATTGCCGATGGCGAGCACCACGTCGCCGACGCCGACGTTGTCACTGTCGGTCAAGGTAATCGCCGGCAGGTTCTTGCCTTCGACTTTGATGACGGCGATGTCGGTCTGCGGATCGGTGCCGACCACTTTCGCGTCGTATTTGGTCACGTCGTCGGCCAGCGCGACTTTGATTTCATCCGCGCCGTCCACGACGTGGTTGTTGGTCACGATGTAGCCGTCTTCCGTCATGATGACGCCCGAGCCGAGACTTTGCTCGCGTCGTTCGCGCGGGACGGCCTGCTGGTTAAAAGGCGTGCCAAAGAAATCCCGGAAGAACGGGTCGTCGAACATCGGTGACATGCGGAAATTCTCCTTCACCGTTTTGGTCGTGTAGATGTTCACGACGCTGGGCGAAACTTTTTTGACGACCGGGCCAAAGGTGAAGGCTGGTCGCGCCTCCTGTGAAATCTGGGTGTTGTCCGTTTTGAGTTTCGGCGTCGCAGCGAACAAATCCGGCACCAGGCGCAAATCGGTGAAGAACACACCGAGCGCGAGACCCAAGACGACACCGATGGCCAAGGTGGTTTTGCCTGAAATTTTCATAGCACGTCCTTTCTTCTGTTGTCGAACCGCCCGGCGATGCGCCGGGCGGTTCTGTTCTGCGGCTTGCTGATCGGCCTTATGACGCTGGCTTTTATTTCAGCTCCGTGGGGCCGGTTTGGTGGGCTTGACCCGCTTCGCGTTTGAAGGAGCCAACTGCTCTGTCCCACAGGCCGCGGATCTTGTCCGCGGTGCCGGGGCTTTGCAGTTCGCCCGACAGCCTCTGGATCTCCTTCGCCAAGTCGGCGACAGGGGTGCCGGCGGCATCACCGACCAGTGTGCGATACGCCTCCAACTGCACTTTGGCCAATTGGAGATTCGCCCGGGCACCTTCGTATTTCTTCTCGCGCACCTGACGTTCCGCGAGCCGCAACGCCTGCTGAACCTGCACCAGCGGGCTGTCCTCCTTGTGCGCGTAGAAACGAATGCCCTGCGCCTGCGCCAACAGCAGTTCCGCAGCGGCCTCTTTCGGTTTGGAGACCAGGTCCGTGGCGCGTTTGAGCTTGCGTTCGACATAGCTCAAATCCACCAGCATACCGGTGCGGATGAGGTCCGCGTCGGCGAGCTTGACCCCTTTGAGCGTGGCTTCGTCCTTCTTCGCCTCGACGATCGGCTCGACCACTTCCACCGCCACGGCCCCCTCGAAGATCGGAATCTGGTCGTCCTGGACGCGCTGCACGTCGCGATAGACTTCCTTGCCGTGGGCGTCCTTGACCACCGTCGTCACGACCGTCACCGGCAAGAGACTGCGGACGACCTTCGCGAGCGACCCGGCCTTTTCGATTTTCGAACGCGCCTCGTTGGCCTGACCATCGGCCATTTGCTGAGACGCCTCGTTCAGGTGAATCAGCATTTGCGAGGTCAACAGCGAAGCCTGGTGCATGTCCTCGGCGGAAAGCTCGCCCTCGCTGTGTCGTTCAATAGTCGTCTGGTACTGCTTGCCGCTTCCGTACGAGTTCGTCGAAACATTGGCGGTCGGCTCGGCGGCCTGTGACCGGAACGCCGGCCAGGCGAGAGCCACTGCGACCAAAGCCGCAGCCAAGCGGGCAGCGCCAATGTGGTTAAGAGAGAATCGTGTCTTCATATCTTCACTCCATTTCTTTGGTTTGATGTTTCGTTGCTTTTGTTTTCCGAAGCCGCGGGCCGGAACTGGCCCGGCCACGCGGCGTCGCCATTGGGATTGCTTACGCGACCTTCACTTCGATGGTTTTGGGCCGGGCATTTTTGTCTTTCGCCACATGCACGCAGAGCACGCCGTCCTTGAATTCCGCGTTGACCAGTTGCGGGTCCGCGTCGTCCGGCAGCGCGAAGCTCCGCGTGAACGAACCGTAGGCGCGTTCGACGCGATGATAGCGTTTGCCCTTCTCCTCCTTCTCGAAGTTGCGTTCGCCGGACAGGTAGAGCACGCCGTCTTCGACACGCACCTTCACGTCGTTCTTTTTCACCTCGGGCAACTCGGCCTTGATGAGGTATTCCTTGTCGTCTTCGGTGATGTCCACCAACGGCGCCCATTCGGCGACGGTGATGTCCTCCTGCCCGTTGGCGTGCCGCGTCAGCGAGTTGCCGCCAAAGAACCGGGACAAACGGTTGTTGAGTTCATCGAGTTCCCGGAAAGGATTCCATTCCGAGAGTTCCTTCTTCACAGGATTCCAGCGAGTCAATGCAGTCATAATTTTATTATTTTTCATGACGGAATTGTTTCGTCCCTCGGCACCGGCCTCCGTCCAACGGCCTAGTGGAGGGCCTGCGGGCACCACCCGCAGGTTGGCAATTTTACGCCTAGCAAAGCTCATGCACAGCCGCGCTCCGGCCTAAGTCCTTGGAATTTTAGCGATTGCCTTCAGCAGGAAATGAAAGCCCAGTGCCAGCGTGGGTAACCGTGGCACAGCAGTGTGTCGCGATTGGCACTTCGGAGGTAAGACCGCCGACTTCGTCATCGAAGGCTACGTTGACCCCGCGACAAAGGCCCGTCCGACGTGCTCGACCACGCCACCAGCGAAATCGCCAGCGGCAACAAACTCAGCATCGACGCAACGAAGAAAATTCCGGGCGAAGGTTTCAAACGCCCCTGGCCGCCGCTGATTCGCATGGATGCGGTGGTGAAAGCGAAGGTGGAGAGTTTGATGAGTTCACGCCCCTGATGGATTTGGTTTCGTCCGGGACTTCCAAAAGGCAGTCACGAAAAGCGCGCCGAGCAGCAGGTCCACCAGGCCGGACGCGAAGACCAGCGCGGGCACGCGTTGCAGTTGAAAAAGCACGGCGGTGGCGATTCCGTAACTGAGTTTTTCCAGCACGGCCACGAGCATGAGCGGACGGAAGCGGGCCGGCTCCTGCGCCATCACGAGGAACGCCACCTGCCACGCCACGACCACGCCGATGAAACCGTAGAACAGTTCCGGGTGCGTGATGGCGGGCGGGAAGTCGCGCCCGAGCCTTTCCTCCGCGAAGTAGAGCGGCAGCGTGACGAGCAGGCCGTAGCATCCAGCCAGCGAGAAGGTCCATCGGGCAAAGCTCATGGCCAATGACGAATCAGCAGCCGCACTCCGGTCCGCAAGGTTTTCCTTCGGAGCAACCGCAGTCCTCACAGCCCGCCACGCGGCACGCGGCTTCGCAGATCAGTTCCGCGGGGATGGCTTCGTGGGTTTTGCCGGCGCGCTCCAGCGTGCGGCACTGGACTTTCGCGTCGAGCAATTCGCCGCACGAGTCGCAATCGCTACTGCCGGGGCGGGCGTCGCCGAGGACGGTTTCGAGCGGCACGTCGTTGAAGAGGATCGTGTTCGATTCCGCCAGGCGCCCGGCCGGGAGTTTCGTTTCGACGAGGCGCACCGCGATGCCGCGGGGCCGCAGGCAGCGGCGCAAGCGTCGCACGGTCTGGCGCAGGGTGTTTCCCGTGTCGCCGCAGCGATTGCAGGTGCGGCTGTTTTGGTCGAGGTGTTTCCATTCGATGGTCAGTGTTTTCATGGTGTGGATGTGTTGATGGTTGAGGTTCAAAGCGTCTGTCGGCGGAGTGTTTGTGGTGTCAAATTTTTTCATGCCCACGCTGACGCACGAGTGGGCGGGCGGTTACAGTGCCCAAGCGGAACGCGTCAATTGGAGGCGGGTGCGGCGTGGTCGTCGCAGGGACGGCAATGGCAATCCAAGCAGCCATGCGTGGCGCAGAGGCGGCAGGACTGGACCAAGCGATCGCGGAGTTGCTTGCGGGCGCGATGGAGCCGGACCTTGAGATTGTTGCGGGCGACGCCGAGCCGGGTGGCGACACTCTCCGGCGAATCGCCATTCAGATCGACGGCTTCGATCACCTTCGCGTATTCGGGCTTCAGCGTGGAGAGCAGCGGACGCAGACATTCGCACGCCATGGTCTTCTCCTCTTCGCTGGCGGCGGCTTCGAAGTCCTCGGGCATTTCCACCAGCACGCGCTGGCGGACTTCGCGGCGGCGGTAGAGGTCGAGAATGGTCCGGCGCAGGATTCGGAAAAACCACGGCACCACGCTCTCGCCATCGCGGAGCTGGCCGGCGCTCTTGAGCGCCTTGAGCAGGCTGTCCTGCACGGCGTCAGCAGCGAGTTCCGGGTCGGCCACGCGCTTGCGGGCGAAGGCGAGGAACATCTCGTGATGCTGGAGCAATTGCGCCGCGAGCGAGTCCATCGCCGCGTCGGCAGGAGAGGATTTATTTGGCGTTGCCATGCGTGCGCAGTTTAGGCCGGTGCCCCCGCGGGCTCAATGGCACGATCTCCCGTGTTGCTTGAACTTGTAGTAATTGTAGGGCAGCGGCGTGAGGAAACCCGCGACCAGTGAGAGGCCCAGCGCCGTCCAGTAGAACGGTTGGTGCATCGACACCGCGCCGCCCGTG
>JANOAY010000933.1:0-5432 GCA_031411375.1 Pedosphaera sp.
GCGCCCGGCGCGGAGGCGCGCACGAGCAGCGCGGCCGCCTGTCCGGCGATGAGCGGCGTGGTGAAGGTGACGCCGTCGTCGTCGTTGCCGGCCGGGCCGTCTTCGTTGTCGCCGGTGGCAAAGGGCGTCGGCAGCCCGTCATCGTTTGAGTCCGCCAGGAGGCCGAGGAAAATTCCGGTGAACGCGGCGTGGCGCGCGCCATTCGTGGCCAGTGTGGTCGGATACGGCGAGGGCGCATCGCCAAAATCAAATTCACAACTGTCTGTCACACCGTTGCGATTGCGATCAAAGTCGAAGCACGCCGGGCCGGTGAGCGTGAGTTGGAAGAAACTGTTTGTGACGCTCACGCCCGCCACGCGCAGGAAAACCGCGACGCCGTTCGTGACAGGAAAAGTCAATTGCGCGCTCGTGCCTTGACCAATCGGCAGGGTGCAACCCAGTTGATTCGCGGAGTTGCCCGGAATTCCGGGATGCGCTGAAAGCAATGGCCCAAACAAAATGCCTACCACATTTACCGTCGCCGTGCCGTTCGCTGCCGGCACGTAGCGGAACCACACGTCGGGCACGCCGCTGCCACACGCTGAACTGCCGTCCGCCGTTGCGCCGGCCGTGCTGCCGGTGAAAACGAAGTCGGGGCAAATCAACATCGCGTTCGTGGCGAGGTCTTGGGCCACGGAGTTCGTCGGGTTCGGCGCGGTGCAAGGATCAAGGTCAAGTCCCTGGCCTTGCAAAGCCACGAAGGTTTCCCTCTCGTCTGAATCGCTGGAGAGAATTCGCAGGCTGGCCAGCTTCGGCCCGCCCGTGAACGGATCGAACCTCACGGCAATGTTGCGAACTCCGCCCGGCGGCACGGTGGAGGCATTCGTCGCGCCGATGATGGTGAACTGCGCCGCGTCCAGCCCGGTGAGCGACAGGTTGGTGATGAACAGCGAGCCGATGAGGCCGAGGTTGGTGATGCCGATGTTCACGGCGGCCGTCGGGCCGTTGGTCACGTTTTGCAGACCGAAGTTCACCGCGAGCGGCGCGGCGTTCAGCTCAGGCGCGTTCGGATCGAAGCCGGTGCCGGTGAGCGGAATGTTGAGCGGATTTTCGTTGTCGTCATTCGAGACCACGCGGAGCGCCGCCGTCTTCACGCCGGTGGTGGTGGGGTTGAACGCGATACCGATCGTGCGCGCAAGCGGCGGCGTCAGCACGCTTTGCCCGCTGTCGGCCGTGATGGTGAACTGGTTCGAGTGCGGGCCGGTGAGAAACACGTTCGAGAGGAGGAGCGGGTTGGAGACGCCGCGATTGGTCAGCACCACGGTGAGCGCCGCGCTGGGGCCGGAGTTCGTCACGCGGATGCCGAAGGCGAGGGAGGCGGGCAAGGCGTCAATCTCCGGCCCCGGCACGGTGAAGATGAAGGTCTGCCCGGCGGTATTGACCGGCGTGGGCGTGGCGAGGGCAAAGTGGCTGTTGATGGTCACGCCGCCGAAACCAAAGCTCGTGAAACGCGCGAGGCTCAACGGCTCGCCCGTGAACGGCAGCGCGGGCGCGGGCGGGCCGCCGCCCTCGGTTTGTTCGGCGGGAAAATTTCCGTAGGAGAGGCACAGGTTCACGCCGAAGGCGTTGCGGTTCGCCGGATTGCCGCGGAAGCAGACCTTGCCGCTGCCCGCGCGGAGCAGCGGCGGCATGATGAAGTCCGGCACGGGCGCGCCGGGCAGGTTGGCAAAATTGGTCGTGGCGATGAGCACGGTGTTCTGCCCGATGGGCGCGTCGTTCGGGAAAAAGAACTGGCCGGTCTGCACGCCGGCGGCGTTGAAGAACACGAGCATGGCGCGGCTGGCCGACTCGCCCGGCTCCGGCCCCCAGGCCTTTTGCGTGCCGTCTGAAACGGTGATGCGGATGAACTGCACGTTGGTGTCGCCGTTGAATCCCACCATCACCTCATCCTGGCGGAGAATGTGATTGGTGGCGCTGGCCGGGAACGTGACGAGCAGGAGGGCGAGGCCGGTCAGCGTCGCACGCCACATCGTGAACGGGCGGCGGACTGGATCAGGGTTGGAGAGAGCAGTTTGAGTTTTCATGCTGGCTGGCACGCTGCGGCGGTTGAGTTTTGAGTTTCCCCATCAAGGTGTCTGGAGCCTTGATTGGTGAAAGCGTTATCGAATTGCGGGCCAAGATTCAAACAATTCCTTGAGAGCAGACCCGGCGAAACAGAAAAGAAAAGCGCCCGGAAACTTTTCCGGGCGCGGGAGACGAGAATGGTTTCGGACCACGCTCAGGGCGTGCGCGCGCGATAGAAGCGGAGCGATTGCTGGAGCAGCGCGCCGGTGTTGGTCACCGTGGTCAGGGAACCGGTGGCGGTAAAGTTCGTGACCTGCACCCAGCTTCCAGGCGCAAGCGTGGTCGAGCCTTCCACCACGTAGCTGCGGCCCGGAGTGGTGGTGATGCGGAGGTTGAAGGTGCCGCCCGGCAGCGGCTCCGAGGCATACACATGCACGACCTCGGCGGCCTGCTGGTTCGCCGTGCCCGCCGTGGGTGCGGCGGCAAACCAGTTGGTGTGATCGTTCGCGTAGCCGGTCAGGCTCAGCCGTTGCAGCGAGACGCCGCCGCCATCGGCGTTCGTCGGCCACGGGGACACGTCCTCGTATTTCACTTTTTCCACGAAGACCTGCGGCACGAAGCCGGCGTCGGGCTTGGGCGGGAGCTGCACGGCGTCGGGCTTGTAGAGCGTGATGATCTCCGAGCTGTTGACGAGCTTGCCGGCGAACGGGCCGAAGACCGGCACGGTGGGCGAAACACCGTAGGTGGTGCGGAAGGCGTTGAGCTGGTTGGCGTTGGTGAAGGGATTGAAGTTCAGCACGAGCAGACGTCCGTTGGCGGGGAGCGAGATGTTGGTTGGGAAGGAATAAACGATGCCGCCCTGAAGCGACCAGGTGTTCGTGGGATAGGCCGGGTCGTAGAGCTTGAGCACGCCGTTGGTGATGCTGGTCAGCTCGATGTATTCGTCGAGCAGGTTGTCGTTCGTCCCGAGGTCGGGCGGGTGGTACATGATTTCGCTGATCACGAGCGGGCCGACTTTTGGATAGGGATTGGGCAGGCCGGAACTGTTGCGGAACTGCGCGGTGTTGGGCGGGTTGTCCACGCCGAAGCTGCGCGCGCTCATAGGCACGAAGTCGGTGCCGCCGTCGCTCTTCACGTAGCGTCCGTAGGAGACGCCGTTCTCCGCCGCGTCGAAGTCGCGCACGTTTTGGAAGACGGTGTTGGAACCGTTCAAAAGCGGCGAGGGCGCGAAGTAGGTGAGCACCGCCTGGTCCCCGTGCGCGGAGTTGAAGGTGAAGTTGGGGGCGACGTCGTTGCCGGCAGGATTGAAGCCGGGCACGCTCCCGGCCCCGTTCGCGATGCTCTGCTCGAAGAGGACTTTATAGCTGGTGTCGGACACGAAGGTGTTCGCAGCGAAACGAAATTTGTACGGGTTGTCCTGCGAGTTGCTGAGCCACCAGCCGCCGATGTCCACGGAATCGTCGGTGGGATTGTACAGTTCCAGCGCGTCCTCGAAGGGCGGGTCGGTGTGCGAGAGCAGTTCGTTGACGACGACGTTGGTGATGCGTTCCGCGAGCACGTTGGCCGCGCCAATCGTGGTGCGGTTGGTGTAGAAGAAGACGATGTTGGTCCCGCCGTCCGGGAAGCGGCCCATCGAGATGTCGCGGCCCGCGAGCGGCAGATTCGTGAAGGTGCCGAAGCTGATGCGGTCAATGAGCGTGGTCCGGTTGGAGAGGTAGAGGGAAATGGTCTCACCCGCCGAGCTGCTCAGGCGGAAGCTGACATGATCCGCCTGATCGCCGAGCGAGGTGTTTTTGTTGTCGGCGGTGAAGCGCACGAAGCCGCCCGAGGCGATGAAGGAATTGGAAAAAATCAGCGCGTTGGTCGTGTCCGGCACGATGAGGCTGGCGGTGATCTGGACGCCGGCCGGGCCGCCAAGCAGGACGGGGCCGTTGGTCGCGGGGTTGTAAAGCTCGAGCCGGTCCCGGTCCACGCCGGCGGAGTTGGTGGGCAGCCATTCGTTCAGGCGCAGGGCGAAGGGCGTGCCGAGCGGGACGGCGGTGCCGTTCGCGAGATTCGGCGTGGGGTTGGCCAGCGACCAGCGCCCGGTGCCGTTCGGGATGCGCGCGATGGGCTTGTCTTTCACTTGCAGGCCGAAGCCCACCTGATCCTGCTGGACGTTGGCCGCGTTGTAGAGTGAAAGGACGTCACCGCCCGCGCTCAGGGAAAATGACGTGGCGTGGAGGCCCGGCCCCGGGCCGTTGGTCAGCGCGTCCAGCCAGACGACGAGATAGCCGGCGGGCGCGATGGTGGTGCCGGCGGGGAAAACAAAGGCGTTCGAGAAAGTGGCGATGGTGGTGTCGGTGAGTTTCCAGCCCGCAATGCTCACCGAGCTGGCACCGGTGTTGTAAAGCTCGATGTAGTCCGAGCTGCCACCGCCCGGCGCGGTCACCGCACCGCCGTTGTCGGCCATGATTTCATTGATGCGCACTTGGGCGGACGCGTCGCCCGCCATTAACGCCAGAGCCAGCACGAGGCCCGGCCACCGAAGGGGATTCATTTTCATACATTTTCGGGACAGCCCGTTTTGTTCGCGCAAGGCGAAGCGGATTGCGGGCCAAGGACACGGATTCGTCACATTCAGGGCCGGATCACGTCAGGCTGGGTGAGAATGGGGCGGTCCGGCTGGATTTGAGACAGCGTGCAAGGAGTCAGCCACATGAGAATGATCTCCGCTCCGCTCTGGATTTTTCCCAACGCCACCCCGAACACTCGCACGAATGAAAATCGAAGCGTTGCACGTCGGCATGAAAGTACGCCACCCGCAGTACGGCGTCGGCACGGTGAAAACCATTTCAGAACAGACGGCAGAAATCCGGTTCGACGACGGCCAGCGCACCGTGGCGCCCGAACCCGCCGGACTTCAGCCCGCCGAAGCGCAGGTGGAAGTCACCGGCCTCAGCCAGCCCCTGAAACTCTTCGTCCAAGAAACGGTGCAGGCGGCGGTGGACGCGCTCGGTCTGGAGCCGTCCGACTTCGTCCTCGAAGAACTCGGCGCGCGCTGGCAGGGCGGCCGCCTCGTCATGCACCCCACTGATCCCACGCTACAAACCAAGGAAGTGCCGCTCGAAGTTTTCTTCCACAAGATCGTGATGATGCGGAACAACCTGCGCGTGCTGGAGCAAAAAGTGAACGCGCACGACAAACTCAGCGACGGCGAAAAAATCGAGATGCAGCAATACATCACCAAGTGCTACGGTTCGATGACAACCTTCAACGTGCTCTTCCGCACCAAGGAAGGTCAGTTCGGAGGCTAAATTATTTATGATTCACAAAACCATCCGGCAGATTGAAACGCGGCTCCAAGAGTCGAGCCTCCCGGCGGCGGCGCGCACGGAACTGCTCGCGCT
>JANOAY010000934.1:0-1548 GCA_031411375.1 Pedosphaera sp.
ATCAACCCCGGCTGGGTGCTGACGGAAAACGAACGCCGCTACAAGCAGTCGGAAGGCATGGCCGAAGACTGGCCCGCGCACTTGCCAAAAATGTTCGCGCCCTCGGGCCGCATCTTCCGGCCGGATGAAATCGCGGCCACGGTGGCGCTCTTTCTCAGTGAGGAATTCGGGCCGGTGAGCGGCGCGGTGATTGATCTGGAGCAGCACCCGTTCATCGGGCGGAATCCTCCGAAGGTGTGAGCGAATGGCTTGGGTAGCGGGGGCGGATTAGAAATCTGCGGGCCGCTAAAAAAACCGGCCTGAAGGATCGTGATCCTCCAGGCCAGCCGGTGAGAGATGTTGGATGCGCGTGCGGAATCCAAATCAGGTTTCGCAATCAGGCCGCTTTCTTCGCGGTGACCGACTCGCCCTTCTTATTGTGCTTGTCGGTGGAGACCGTGACTTCTTTCCCGATGAGGTCTTCGATCTTCGCTTCTTTGCCGTCGGCCCCGATGATCTTCGCGTCGGCTGCCAGAGTGATGGCCTGTTCGCCGACCTTGAGTTCTTTCTTCTCTTTGTCGTAGGCGGCGAGTTTGCCGGAGACCGGGACTTTGATGCCGCAACCGGCGTAGGCTGCGCCCGTCATGGTAAGCGCGATGGCGAGTGTGAGGAGGTGTTTCATGGATTTAGGATTGGGTTGGAGTGTGGTTTGGAAGAGGCGAATTCCTCTGCCGGGCCGCGATTCTTCCAGGTTCCGCCGCTGGTGGCAACTCAAATTGCGGGCCGGGTCTGCGGGCTTACAGTAGCGCGGGCGGCGTGGGTTTCCGCAAAACGAGACTGGCCAGCCGGACACGACTCCAGTAAGAGGCTGCCGAAAAATCCCGCCTCACCCGCTTCCGCGCCGCATGACTCACCGCCCTTCCACGCCCGTCCGTTCTCCGTTCGCGGCTCTCATTCTCTTCCTCGCTTTCGCAGCCACCGCCTGGTCCCATCCGGTGCCGGACCTCCCCGTCCGCTCCCACTTCAACACGGGAGGAGGAGCCGAGATTCGCGTCGAAGTGGACCCGCGGTGCTTCGAGGCGGACCCCGAGAAGGTGGATTATTACCAGAAGGAAAAGATCGCGAGCCTTTCCGGCGACGAGGTGAACAGCATGAAGGCGAAGGCGGATGCCTTTGTCGGAGAACGGCTGCGGTTTTTCTTCGATCCCGTCGGCGAGGTGAAGCCGGCCTTCGTGTGGGAGTTCCAAAAACTCGGCGACGGCGGGGTGCCGTTTGAGACCGACGACAAGACCCTTTTGAAAGGCGGTGAGACCGTGCTCGTCGGATCGTGGAAAGCCACCGTCGTCCAGGGCATGACCGGCTATCGCATCGAGGCCCTCTCGCTGACGCCGGAGAAAATGGGCGCTCCGCTCAACGTCATGTTTCTCAACTTCATCGGCGGCCGGCAAGTGGAGCGTTACGCGGTGCTCTTCCCCGGCGAGACCAGCTTTACCCTCGACCTGACAGAACAGGGAATTTTTGCCACCCCGGGGGCGCGCACCGCAGGCTCTGTCGGCGTCGAGGCGCAGG
>JANOAY010000935.1:0-2243 GCA_031411375.1 Pedosphaera sp.
CTTTCCAGTCTCGTGTTGGTGTTCCCGTGCCTGGCCGTGCGGGTTTGAACTGAATGAGCTGAACAAAGCCGCCCCATTGGAACGGGAGGTTGGAAAACCTCCCGACCTGCCGACTGGAAATTCGGCGCTACGGCGGAACGCCGGCTTTCCATTCTCGTGTGATGCCACCAAATGCCTTCAGCACGTTCCACCCAGAATTGAACATTGCCTCCCCGTTCAATTCCGGGCTAACTCCCCATCATCAGGAATAAAACGCACTGTTCTATGATGAAGCTGCTGTCACGGTATTCCCTTGGGTTAATGGGCCTGCTGGCTGGATTCTCTCTCGGCCACGCGGCGACCGTTCACGTTTCCATCGTCGGCGTCAGCTTTGTTCCCAAGGTCGTAATGGTGAATGTCGGCGACACCGTGGTCTGGTCGAACGGGCAGAATGTTCACACCGTTAGTCCGAATGCGGGCGTGGCCGAGGCGTTCTGCGGAGGGCTTTCCATTTTCTCGGGCAGTTACACTTTCACCAACACCGGCTCGTTCGCCTATCACTGCAATTTCCACGAGAACTCGCACAGCATGACCGGGCTGGTCCTCGTGGTGGACGCGCCGAACGGCGGCGTGCCGCCCGTCGTGACGATCACCGGGCTGGTGGAGAACGCGCTCTTTGCCGCGCCGGCGAATTTCAATGCGGGCGTCAGCGCGAGCGATCCCGACGGCAGCGTGGTGAGCGTGGCGTGGCAGACCAACGGCGTGACGTGTGAGGTGAGCGCCAGCGCGCCCTTCGGTTTCACGGCGGACGGACTGGCGGCGGGGAACTACGCGTTGCGCGCGGTGGCCACGGACAACCAGTTTCTCAGCGCCACTTCCGCGCCGGTGAACGTGCGCGTGGTGGCACCGCCCGCGCTGTGGTTCGAGCCGGCCGGGAACGGCACGGGCCAGTTTCTTTTTCAAACGGTGCCGGGCGTGAACTACATCATCGAGAGTGCCGCCGCCCTTTCCGAGTTCACCCCGCAAGCCACCAACACGGGCAGCGGCACGGTGCAGAATTTTTTCTCCGGGATCGCAGCGGGGCAGAGGTTTTTCCGGCTCCGGCTGGAGTAGGTGCGGCCTGGTTTCGTGGCGGAAGCGCGGCCATCCAGCCTTCTCATCAACCGCAACTCGACGGGGCCTGGCCAATCCTGAGAGCTTGCTACAAGCCCCGCTCGTTTTTCACGGGTCCGCCGTGAGCTGTGGAGTCGTGAGGTGTGGAGTTTTTTCTGGCGCGTCCCGGCGTTCGGGGCCCGCTGCGGACAGGAATGTCCGCACGCCTGCGCGGGCCAGTTCACTTGGCTCGAAGCGCGCGAGTGGTGGAGCGGCACCGCACCCGCTCTCAGCTTTAATCAAGATTCGTGCGGAGGTGCGCTCCACCCGTCTGCAAAACGCACTTGGCCTTGGCTTTGGCCGCGCTATGCTCGCGCCCATGAAAACTCCTCCCGCCCGCGCGTCGCGAAAAGTTTCTTCGTCCGCCCGTTCCGCCGCCCCTGCGGCCCCGGCGGGAAAGATTCATCCCGTCATCATCTATCCATTTCGCCAGCCGTCCGGCTACGCGGACTTGAAGGAGCTGTATCAGCTCGTCGCGCGGCTGGATGCGGAGAAAGAAACCTATGCGCGCCCCATCACGGTCATTGATCGCAAGACCACGGCGGCGATGGAGGGCGACCGCGCGTTCCAGGAATTTCGCAAGAGCACCGTGGCGAAGCACTCGGACATCCTCGACGTTTATTGCGTGGACACCTGCCAGATGTGGTACTCCGGCCTCGGTCACGCGCATGATCGCGGGCACGAAGGCGACGTGTACTGGCTCATCCCCGGCGATTTCAATTACGGCACCACCACGGGCAAGGAAGTGTTGAGCCGCCTGCACGACCTGCCGGAAATCTGCGTCGAGCTGGAGCAGGACATTTGCATCGGCGAGATCGCCACCGACCACAACAACTCCAAGCAGCTCATTGACACCTACGGCACCTTCGCGCTGCTCTACAACTGGTTCCCCGCCGAGGCCCGCGAGATTCGCGGCTACACCGAGCGCCCGCGCTCCGAGTTTTTCGCCGTGCGACACGGCTTCCTGAACGACGCGCTGAAGCAGCGCTGGTACGGCTACGAGCAGACCATGGTCATGCTGTTACAAGCGGTCTTCGCGAAAAAACACATCGCGCAATTTTTCGTCGGCCACATCTCCGACCTGCTGGAAGGAAAAGAGTCGTTGCCCTCCA
>JANOAY010000936.1:0-4949 GCA_031411375.1 Pedosphaera sp.
CCCGCGCATGAAGCCACGTTGCTCTGGGAACAGTTCCGTGAACTGGCGCGCTCCAGTGATGCTGCAAAGCGTCCGGCGGATTATCGCGTGAAGCTGACGGACGCGGAGAAACTCGCCGACCAGTTCCGCGCGCTGCTGAAACAGAACGACCGCGTGAAGACCGACGAGGTTTTCAAGCAGGTCGGCCAGTCCTGCGCCGCCTGCCACAAGTCGTACCGGAACTGAGGCCGGAGCGATCCCTCCGCTCGTGGTGAAACACCCTCACAATTTTCCCGCCGCGAGCCATTCTTTGATCAGCGCGCGGAAGGCGAGCACGGACGGATCCTCGCCATCCTTCGACCAGACCATGACGAGCGGGATGGTCTGGCGCGGCGTGAGCGGAATGAGCTTCACGTTCGTGCGATCACTTTCGGACAGCACGCTCTCGGGCACGATGCCGAGTCCCGCACCGGCCTCGACGTATTGCAGCACGGTGCCGATGAGGCTGGGCGTGTGAACGAGACGCGGGGTGAACTTGGCCTGCCGGCACGCGGCGAGGATGGCGTCGTGCGAACTTGCGCCTTCGCGCCGCGCGAGCAGCACGATGGGTTCGCCCGCAAGCTTTCGCCACGCGATGGATTTGCTTCCCGCCCAGCGATGACGCGGCGGGAGCGCGACGCAAAAGCGTTCCTGACGCAAGAGCAGGGACGGGAGGCCGAGCGATTCATTCGCCAGCACCGGGCGGGTGAGTCCGACGGAGAGGCGGCCCTGCGCGACCATTTCCCAGACGCGTTCGGGCGTGCGCTCTTCCAAATGCACGGAGACGCGCGGCAGGCGGCGGCGGTATTCCGCCAGCACGCGACCGAGGAAGTTTTTCGTGGGCGGCCCGATGTAGCCGAGACGCAACTCGCCTTCCTCGCCAGCGGCAGTGCGGCGCACGCGGCGCAGGGATTCGTCGAGTCGTTCAAGGAGCAGGCCGGTTTCTTGGAGCAGTACGGAGCCGGCGGGCGTAAGGCGCGCGGAGCGGCGGTTGCGGTCAATGAGGTTCACGCCCACGGCGCGCTCGAGTTCCTGCACGGCGCGGCTGAGCGCGGGCTGTGCGATGTGCAGGCGGCGCGCGGCCTTCGAGAAACTCAGTTCCTCGGCCACGGCCTGAAAGTATTTCAGATGTCGCAGTTCCATTTGGCTTTGCGCGTTGTTTCGTAGTGGGGCAGCCGTCCACTGGCCGTCCCGGCTGGCGGACATTTTCTCCCGTTCGATCAACAGGCGGGACGCCCGTTGGACTAGCGGCAGCCGGGACGGCTGCCCCACTAGGACTGATGCCGTACTGGCATAAGTTCGATACCGAAATTCTATTTCCGTTACAAGTGGCGGCTCCTTATTGTTTCCACAAATGCGCGACGTGGTTCCATGAACAACCTGCAACTGGCCGTTCAATTCTTTCTCCAGATTGCCGTCATCCTGCTGGCCTGCCGGCTGGTGGGCGTGATCGCGAAACGCTTGGGCCAGCCGCAGGTCGTGGCGGAAATGCTCGCTGGAATTGTGCTGGGACCGTCGCTCTTCGGACTGTTCTGGCCGGAGGCGCAGCAATGGTTGTTCGCCTGGGACAAGACCCAGACCGTGCGCGACACGCAGAGCTATCTCTACCCCGCCTCGCAGCTCGGGCTGGCGCTCTACATGTTCGTGGTCGGCATGGAATTCCGCGTGGACATCATGCGGAGCCGCCTGAAGAGCTCGGTCGCGGTCTCGGTGGCGGGCATCCTGGTGCCGCTGCTTTTCGGGGCCGGCCTGGCGTGGCTGTTGTTTCAATACACCGATCTGTTTCCGCAGAACACGACGCGGCCGGTGGGCATGATGTTTCTCGGCGCGTCCATGTGCATCACGGCCTTCCCGGTGCTGGCGCGCATCCTGCATTTCAAGAAACTCACCGGCACCACGATGGGCACCGTCGCGCTGGGCGCAGGGGCGATTGATGACGCGGCGGCGTGGTGCCTGCTCGCGGTGGTGCTGGCCAGCGTGGACAACAACTGGAGCTATGCGCTGGTCAACATCGGCGGCGGCGCGGCGTATGTGGCGTTCGCCCTGTTGGTGGTGCGTCCGCTGGTCGCGCGCGCGCGGACATGGCTGGTGCAGGACGACAAGCTCACCGAGGCGGGGTTCGTAGTGATGCTGGCGCTGCTGGCGCTCGGGGCGTGGTTCACGGACCTCATCGGGCTGCACGCGGTCTTCGGCGCGTTCATGATGGGTGCCGCCATGCCGCGCGGAGTCGTGACGCGCGATCTGATCGCGCGCATTGAGCCGCTCACCTTGGCGCTGCTGTTGCCGCTGTTCTTCACGTACTCGGGGTTGAACACGAAGATGACGCTGCTCAACACGGGCTTCCTCTGGATGATGTGCGGTGCGGTGCTGGTGGCGGCCATCGTGGGCAAAGGCGGGGCCTGCTGGCTGGCCGCGCGCGCGACGGGCATTCCGAATCGCGAGGCGCTGGGCATCGGCACGCTGATGAATGCGCGCGGGTTGATGGAGCTGATCATGATCAACATCGGTTTGCAGCGCGGCATCATCTCGGAAGGACTGTTCGCCATCCTGGTCATCATGGCGGTGGTGACGACGCTGATGGCCTCGCCAATTTTTGAGCGGCTCGTGGGCACGGGGACGTTTCGTTCCGAGGAAGTGAAGGAGAAGAGTCGTTCCGTTCCTGCGCGGTCGGCGTGAATTGAAATGCGTGGGCCGCGACGCTCTGCCTGAGCCTGTCGTTCAAGATGCCCGCAGCTTTTCTCTCACCCATTCCCGCGCCTCGTCCGGGGTCTTCAACTCTTCCGCGAGCTGGTGGTCACGCAGCTCATGCAGCAGCGCGCCCAGCGCCGGGCCGGGCTTTGCGCCGAGCGCGATCACGTCCGCGCCGGTCAGCAGCGGCGGAAAGAGGTTCGGTTGCTCATCCATCTGTGCCTGCTGCTCGACGAGGAAATCGTAGATGTCCAGTTGCCGGTGTGAGCCGAGACAGTCGAGCCGATGCAGCGCCAGTTCGAGCGGGAAGGTCTCGCGCAGGAGCATCCGGCGCAGCGTGTTCTTGCGCATCTTTGGCGCGTCCTTGAACTGCATGTGATGGCGCACGGCGGCGACGATTTCATCTGTCTGACGGCGGGGAAATTTCAGCCGCTGAAGAATGTCCTCCGCCATGTCCGCGCCAATTTTCTCGTGCGTGTAGAAATGAATGGAGCCGTTCTCACCGCGCGTGGCGGTGAGGGGCTTGGCGATGTCGTGGAGCAAAGCGGCCCACGCCAGAGAGGGCAGGAGTGGCGGACAGCCTGGTCCGCCGTTTGTCTCCTTGCCCGGAGCTTCAGCGGACAAGGCTGTCCGTTGCTCCGTCGGCAGATTCTCCAGCATCAATCGGATGTGGTTGAAGACCGTGCCTTCGGGATGAAAGTCCGGTGACTGATCGCACGTCAGCGTCGGCACCAGTTCCGGCAGGACGTGCAGCATGAGTCCGCTTTCGTGGAGCAGCGTCAGCCCGCGTGCGGCGTGCGGCGGCGCGAAGAGTTTAATCATCTCGTCGCGGATGCGTTCCGCGCTCACCAGTTTGATTTTCTCCGCGTGCTTTTGCACCGCCGCGAAGGTCTGCGCCTCGATGTCGAAGCCGAGTTGCGCGGCGAAACGAATCGCGCGCAGCAGGCGCAAGTGATCTTCCGCGAAGCGTTCATCTGGCGAGCCGACGGTGCGAATGAGCCGCGCCCAAATCCTTTTCACCACCCACCCAGTCATGCACCTGCTCGGCGATGGGATCGAAGAAGAGCGCGTTGACCGTGAAATCGCGGCGCACCGCGTCCTCGCGCGCGTGACTGAAGCGCACGGTGCCGGGGCGGCGTCCGTCCTGGTAATCCGCTTCCGCGCGGAAGGTCGCGACTTGGAACTGATGGCCGCCCTCCAGCACGACGATCACACCGAACTGTTTGCCGACCGGAACGGTGTGCGAGAAAAGCGCCTCGATCTGATCGGGCGTGGCGTTGGTGGCCACGTCGTAGTCGTGCGGCTCGCGTCCGAGTAGCGCGTCGCGCACGCAGCCGCCGGCCCAGTAGGCCTCGTAGCCGGCGTGGCGCAGGCGGCGGACAATTTCGGTGGCGGTGTGGCGCATCGTTGTGCGGAACGAGGTACACGAGGCCGACGCGCGGGCAAAGGGCAAATTCCCAAGCGACGGAGTGATGGAGCAATGGAGTCAGCGAGTGCTCGAACAATCGGGCGCGGGCGCCGGGCCGCGAAACGAAGGAATGTCCAAGAATTTTCCACGCCTCACCGGCGCGCGCGGAGCGCCGACGCGCTACCTATTGTGGCCTGCCATCCTGCTTCGGCGAGCTCGACGGATGTTTCGCCAGCAATCTCATGCCGTAAAACGTGTAGAGCAGCCCCGACAGACCGGTGAGCACCGCCGCGCCGATGCAGATGCCGTACTGCCAGCGCGCGTCGAACTTGAACAGCGCCCAGAGCACGGCTGCCATCTGCAACACCGTGGCGGCCTTGCCGATGAGGTGCGGCTTGATCTTGAAGCCGTCGGCGACCATGTGAATCAGCGCGAAGCCCAGCAGCAGCAGCACGTCGCGACTCAGCACGGTGACGGTGAGCCAGACGGGAATGGGCGCGAGATGCGGCTCGTTGCGCAGCGAGAGCAGCACGATGCCGGAGACGAGCAGAAGCTTGTCGGCCAACGGATCGAGGATGGTGCCGAGTTCGCTCCATTGGTTGTAGTGCCGCGCGATGAAGCCATCAATGCCGTCACTGATTGCCGCGACCGCAAAGCAGCCGATGGCCAGCCAGCGATAAAACTCCACGCCGGTCTTCACGTAGTAGATCACCGCCACGACAAAGAAAGGCACCAGCAAGATGCGGCAGATGGTGACTTTGTTGGCCGTGGTCATGGAGCATCAGCAGTGTGCTTCCCGGCCGCCGTGGCGTCAATCAACGGGGGCGGTTTGATT
>JANOAY010000937.1:0-1991 GCA_031411375.1 Pedosphaera sp.
CTGCACGCGCCCGCGCTCGAAAACATGATCCTTGCTGCGCTGTCCAATCCGCAGCGGAGTCTTGGTGCGAATCGTGTCCTTGAGCGTGTCGTTGTCTACGCTGACCGGAACTTCGGCACCATCGATATAGATGCGCACGCCCTTCGCTTTGCCGGAGCCGTCGTAGGTCACGAAGACATGTTGGAAGGTTTTCTCCTTCACCACTTCGGCCTTGGTTGAGACTCGAATGGTGTTCTCCGGCCATGAGTGAACGATGTGAACGTTGTAGCGCTTGCCTTCCTGATGGAGATCCCAGCCGCGGTGGCTGTTCTCTACTTCCATGCGCGCGATGACGCCGACGCCGGGGCCGGCCTTGCTCACGCGCACCCAGGCGCCGTAGCTGAAGGCGTTTGTGCGCTCGAAGTCGCCCGCGTCGCCGAGATTCAGCGTAGCGTCCTTCTTCAAGACGAGCGCCGGACCGAGCTTGCCTTCCGTCCACTCCTGTTCGCCCGTGAGCGGAATCCAGCGGGACGGTCCCTGCGCCACGGTCACACCGTTGCTCTCTCGCACATTGAGCGCGGCATGCACGACGAGGTTGGAGATGTTCAAGTCGGTATCGAGATCGGACGCCTTCGCGCCGGCCAGCCAACCATCGAACGCTGGCTTCGCTTCGGAGCGACGCGCTGCAATCTGGTTCGTCGCGGAAGTAATCTCACCCGGCAGCGCGGTCCAACGCGCGGCGTCCTCCGGCGTTTGCGCGACGAGGATGCTCGGCGTGGAATCCTTCGAGTTGCCGTCCTTCGCGGACTGCGTCGTGTTCCGAAAGAACGCTTCCATCGAATAGAAATCTTTCTGCGTGAAGGGATCGAACTTGTGGTCGTGACACGCCGCGCAGTTCAAAGTCGCACCGAGCCAGACCCAGCTCGTCGTGGTGACTCGATCATTCGCGTAGTTCGCCAGGTTCTCGTCATCAATCGTTCCACCCTCGTTGGTCGTCGGATTGCAGCGATGGAAGCCCGTCGCCGTTTCCTGATCCGTCGTCGGCTCGTCGAGCAAATCGCCCGCGAGCTGCTCCAGCGTAAACTGGTCGAACTTCATGTTCTGGTTGAACGCCTTGATCACCCAGTCGCGGTACGGCCACATCTCGCGGTAATTGTCGAAGTGCAGGCCGTGCGTGTCCGCATAGCGCGCAGCGTCGAGCCAGTAACGTCCGCGATGCTCGCCCCACGCCGTCGATGCCATCAATCGCTTCACGAACTTCTCGTAGAAATCCTTCGACTTGTCCTTCACGAACGCGTCCACGACTTCGGGCTTCGGCGGCAGACCGGTGAGGTCGAGCGAAAGCCGGCGCGCGAGCGTGCGTCGAGCCGCTTCCGGCGCGGGCTTAAGACTCTTGCTCTGGAGCTTGGCGAGAATGAAGGCGTCAATGGGATTGCGCGTGGGGAAGCTCTTAGTCGGGGTGAAAGTAATCAGTGAAGCAGTGTTCAGTGAACCAGTGGTCGAACCGCCGCTGCTTTTCTTACTGTTCACTGACCTACTGTTTACTGACTCACTGCTCACCGGCACCGTCGGCTTCTCCGGCTTCACAAAAGCCCAGTGTCCCTGCCACGGCGCGCCGGCGAGAATCCATTGCTTCAGCTTCTCCTTCTCCTCCGGCTTGAGCTTCTTGTGCGACTCCGGTGGTGGCATGATGTCGTCTTCGTCGGTGGCGATGACCCGCCGCCACAGCTCGCTCTTTTCAAGATTGCCCGCGACGACGGCCGGATCACGCTTGGGCGTTTTTTCAAAGAACCCCTCCTTGGTGTCGAGCCGCAGGTTCGCCTTGCGCGCGCTGGCATCGGGTCCGTGGCACGCGGTGCAATACTCGGACAGGATGGGCCGGATGTCGCGGTTGAAGCTGACCTTGGACTCGGCCGCGTGAACGGACGCGAAGCCGACCATGGATGGAAGAATCAACAGGGCGGCGAGGGTGAAGGTGCGAGATGCCGCGTGCCGCTTTGCGGCCAGCACGG
>JANOAY010000938.1:0-3539 GCA_031411375.1 Pedosphaera sp.
GGAGAAGGTGTCGGAGCTGAATCCGAAGCTGAAGCAGACGCAGTTCGCGGATTATCACGGCCATGGCTGGGTCTTCCGCGCGGTGTTCAAGAAAGACAAGAAGGGCAACCTGCTCGGCCTGACGAACAATGTGATCGCCCACACCGACCCGAAGAAATTCGCGCTGGCGGTTCACTTGAAAGACATTCATCTCGAACGCGGGATGCAGTGCGCGGACTGTCACTTCGACATGGACGTGCATGGCAATGGCAAGATCTACGGTGAGCCGCGCGCGGCGACGACCATTGAGTGCATTGATTGCCACGGCACGGCGGACAAGCGGCCGACGCTGCTGACGACGGGCAATGCGACTGCTGCGGACGGCAAGCCGGTGGATTTGCTCAAGGGCATCACGCCGTGGGGACCACGCTTCACTTGGGAGGGCAAGAAATTGTTCCAGCGTTCCACGATGAGTCCCGACGTGCGCTGGGAAGTGCCGCAAACCCGCGACACGATTGATCCCACGTCGCACAAGTACAACGAGAAAAGCCGCTACGCGAAAACGATGCAGCGTGATGGCAAGTCGTGGGGTGATGTGCCCGCGTTCCGCGACGCGAACGGCGCGTGCCCCGATCTCGCGCACGACAACAAGAACGTCTCCTGCCAGGTCTGCCATTCGTCGTGGGCGACGTCGTGCTACGGCTGCCATCTGCCGATGCGCGCGAATCAGCGCGTGGCGGCGAACAAGTTCGAGGGGCTGATCACGCGCAATTACACACCGTACAATCCGCAGGTCGTGCGCGATGACGTGTTTCAACTGGGCAAGGACGCGACTTACAAAGGCAACCGGCTCGCGGTGCTGCGTTCGTCGAGCGCGGTCATCGTCGGATCGCAGAACGGGCAGCGCGAATGGATTTACTCGCAGCAGCAGACGGTGAGCGCGGAGGGCTACAGCGGTCAGGCTTACAACCCACATTTCCCGCACACCACGAGCGGCAAGGGCACGACGAAAAATTGCGCCGACTGTCACGTCTCGAAGGACAACGACAACAACGCGTGGATGGCGTCGCTGCTCGGCTTCGGCACGGGCACGGTGAATTTCTTCGGGCGCTTCGCCTACATCGGCGAGGGCAAGCACGGGCTGGAAGCGGTGGCATGGACCGAGCGCGATGAGCCGCAGGCCGCGCTCGGCAGTCACCTGCACAAGCTGGCGTACCCGGACAATTACGAGAAGCACGAGGCGAACGGCGGGAAGTTGAAGGAGGCGTATCATCATGGCGGGAAGGAGATTCTGGATCTCGCCTTGCGCGGCGAATACCTCTACACGGCCAACGGCGCGAACGGCTTCGAGGTCTTCGACGTGGCGAACATTGATAACAAGGGCTTCAGCGAGCGCATCATCAGCACGCCGGTTTCCCCGCTCGGCCAGCGCACGCGCATTGACACCAAGTATGCGACGAGCGTGACGCTGCCGAGCACGCTGGGCATTGATCCGTTGCGCCTGCCGTTCCCGAGCAACAGCGTGGTGGAACTCGATCCGAAGAATCAGCCGGGCAAGATGGTCACGATCTACACCGGGAATGAGGAGCAGAAGATCAGTTTGATCTACGCGTGGGTGTTTATCACCGACCGCGAGGAAGGGCTGGTGATGACGACCGTCGGCACGCTCGTGGACGGCAACCCCGATAACAACTTCCTCGATGGCAAGACGGGGAAGACGATCCGCTTCAATCCCGACGGCAAGCTGACCGGCGCGATGCACAGCTTCATGGCGGGGACGAATCTGTTCGTCGTCGGCGCGAAGGGTTTGTTCGTGCTCGGCCTGAGCAACACGAACTTGGTCGCGCCGACGTTGCTCGGTGAATTGAGCGAAGGCTTGAAGAACCCGAAGCACATCGCGGTGCAGTTCCGCTACGCGTTCGTGTGCGATGACGACGGGTTGAAAGTGATCGATATCAGCACGCCCTCGAAACCGAAGCTCGTCGCGGGCGCAGTGATTCCGCTCAAGCAGGCGGGCCGGCTCTACGTGGCGCGCACTTACGCCTATGTGCCGAACGGCGCGGAAGGGCTGGCCATCATTGACATGGAGAATCCCGAGAAGCCGCGCCTCGAAGAAATGTTCAACGCGGGCGGCGCGCTGAACGACACGCGCGCGGTGCAGATCGGCTCCGTGAACGCCTCGATGTATGCGCTCATCGCCGACGGCAAAAACGGAATGCGCGTGTTGCAGATGATTTCCCCGGACACGGTTCCTGGTCACATGGGGTTCAGTCCGAAGCCGAGTCCGAAACTCATCGCGACTTATCCGACGCACGGCGAGGCGGTCGCTGTCTCGCGCGGACTGGACCGGGATCGTGTCGTGGATGAAACTGGAAATCAAACCGTCGTCTTTGGTCGCCGTGGCTCGCGGCCGTTCCAACTCGACGAGATGAAAAAGTTTTACCAGCACGCGGACGGCACGCCGTACGCGGTCGAAGATGTCTCGCAAGTAGCACCCCAAGTCGAAGGCCGGGGCCAGCCGCGTTCGCCCTCCAAAGTGGAGCCGGAACAGTTTGCTTCACCACGCCGCGAGCGGTTGATGCGGCGCGGCGAGTGACGCGGCTTCGCATTGTTTGAAACAGTCTTTCTCGCGTCAGAAAAATCCTGACGCCACACCTACGAATCCAATCGAATGCCCGCGCGGAAAATCCAGTCAGTTCCCGCGCATGAAAAGTATCCGATTCGCGTTCATGATTTTGAGCGCCGCCATTTTGTGGTGGCCTGTCCGCGCCGTGTCCCAGGTGGCCCCGACCAACCGCTGGGACGCGACGCTGGCCGCCGGACTTACGCTCACGCGCGGCAACAGCGACACGCTCTTGAGCACGCTCACTTTCAAAGCGCTCCGCCGGGCGACGAACAGCGAGGTGCTGCTCGGGGCCGCCGGTTCCTACGGCGAGGCGACCACGGATCGCGGCGAGAACGACGAGGACACGCGCACCACGGCGGCGAACGTCCAGGCTTACGGGCAGTTCAATTATCTCTTCACCGAGCGGTTCTACAGCGGCGGACGCGTGGACTACGTGCATGACGCCATCGCGGATTTGAAATACCGCGTCACCGTCAGTCCGCTGGCCGGCTATTACGCGGTCAAGAATCCGAAGACGAAGCTGGCGTTTGAACTCGGCCCCTCGGGCGTCTTCGAGCGGCAGGGCTTGGAGGACAACCAGTACGCGGCGCTGCGTTTCGGCGACCGCTTCGAGCACAAGTTCGCGCCCAAGGCGAAGCTGTGGCAGGCCTTCGACGTGGTTCCGCAGATTGATCGCTTTTCCAACTACCTGCTCATCGCCGAACTCGGCACCGAGGCGGCGATCACGGACAAGGTGCTGCTGCGGGCCGTCCTGCAAGACGCCTACGACAACGAGCCGGCCATCCGGCGCAAGCACAACGACGTGAAACTGATCACCTCGGTGGTCTATAAATTTTAGCTGACGCGCGTCGCGCGAATTTGTCCGGGGCGATATGGACTGCGGTGGCAAGCGGAGCGCGACACCGCTTTCGACCGGTCTGGCAAGTGCGAAAAC
>JANOAY010000939.1:0-2292 GCA_031411375.1 Pedosphaera sp.
TCGATGGCGGCGAAGAAAATCATGGAGCAAACGCGCGCCGGAGCGCGGACCGCCGAGTCCGCGTGTTCACACACTTTCAAGAGATGAATCTGTTCGGAGCCCATGTTCGCGCGGACATGGCTGTCCGCGCTCCGTTCAGCCCCGATCACCGCGCGGGTCGTAGGCGTCGCGCAGGCCGTCGCCGAGGAAGTTCAGCGCGAGCAGCGTGCTGATGAGCATCACGCACGGATAAATGAGCAGCCACCAGTAGATGCGCACGGGATTGATCTGGCCCGCGCCTTCCGAAATGAGCGTGCCCCAGCTCGCCATCGGCGGCTGGATGCCGAGGCCGAGGAAGCTCAGGAATGATTCGTAGAGGATGATCGCCGGCACCGTGAGCGTGAGATACACAATCACGATGCCGTAAATGTTGGGCAGAATGTGGCTCCACAAAATGCGCGTATGACTCGCACCGAGACTGCGGCTCGCGTCCACAAATTGACGGCCCCGCAAGGACAGCACCTGCCCGCGCACAATGCGCGCCATGGTGAGCCACGAGACCGCGCCGAGTCCGAAGAAGAGAAAAATCATCGGCGCATAAATCCCGGCGGTGGTGCCAAAGTGATTCGTGAGCCACGCGCGCAGGTGTTTGTCGAACGCCGCGACCATCACGATGACGAAGAGGATAGACGGCAGCGAATAGAGGATGTCCACGACGCGCATCAGGAAACTGTCCCAACGTCCGCCGATGTAGCCCGCCACCGCACCCCAAGCCACGCCGATGACCAGCGCCACACCCGCACCCACGATGCCGACGAGCAGCGAGATGCGCGCGCCGAAGAACATGCGCGTGAGCAAATCGCGTCCGTGAACGTCCGTGCCGAACCAGTGTTTGCCGGTCGGGGGGTGGAATTGCGTGTCAGAGACCGCTTCGTACGAATACGGCGCAATCCACGGCCACAGCACCACGAGCAGCATCAGCGCGATGAGAAACCAACCGCTGATCACGGCGGGCTTGTGGCGTTTGAAACGCCGCCACGCGCGCTGGTTCGGCGTGAGATGCTCCTGAGTGGTGACAGCGGGTTCACTCATAACGCACGCGCCGGTCGAGCAGGCTGTAGCTCAGGTCCACGAGAAGATTCAGCACCAGCAACAGAATGGCGTAGAGCAGCACCAGGCCCACGACCATGAGCGCATCGCGGTTCTGGAGGCTGTTCACGAGGAATGGCCCGATGCCCGGCACGCGGAAAATCGTTTCGACCACGAACGATCCGGTAAGCATGTCGGCGAGCAGCGGGCCGGAGTAGGAAACCACCGGCAGCACCGCGAGACGGAAGCCGTGTTTGAACAAGACCTGCGCTTCGCTCAAACCCTTGGCGCGCGCAGTGGTGATGAAGCCTTCGTGCAGCACCGTGGTCATGCCTTCGCGCATCAGCCGCGAGACGCGCCCGGAGAAATACAGTCCGAGCGCGATGGACGGCAGGATGGCGTGCAGCGGACTTTCCCAAAGCCCGGCGGGAAACAATCGCCACTTGATGGCGAACACCACGATCAGCATGGGACCAATGACGAGTCCGGGAATGCAGAACGCGAGCAGCGCGAAGAAGCTGCCGAGGTGATCGCCCCACTGGCCGCGCTTCACCGCCGTGTAGAAGCCGAGCGGAATGCCCACGCCTTGCGCGAAGAGAAAGGCCAGCAGCCCGAGCGTCAGTGATACGGGCAGCGCCTGCTTGATGATGTCGTTGACGGTGTGGTTGCGGTACTTGGTGGAGAGTCCGAAGTCGCCGCGCAGCAGCCCGCCCTGAAACCATTTCATGTTTCCGTCGGCATCGCGTTCCCAGCCGAGGCCGAGGTAGCGCAGGTATTGTTTCACGAGCGGCTCGTCGAGGTGATACTTGGCCTTGAGTGCGCGCTCGATCTCTGGTGACGCGGGCGCGCGCTCCTTGTCGAAAGGACTGCCCGGCATCGAGCGCGCCAGCACGAACGCCGTGAACGTGATGATGAGCAGCAGCGGAATGAACGTGAGGATGCGCCGGAGAAAATACATGGCTTAGTCGCGTTTAGCCTGCGGGCGTGGCGGCACATCTTTCCGGTAAATCGCCCAGACCGGATGCTCATCCAGCAGGTTGTTATACACGCCGCCGATCTTATCGGGGTCGAAGAAGTTCACGCCCATGTAGAAATAGACGGGGATGATGGGCATCTCGTCGGCGATCAAAAGTTTCTCGGCTTCGGCCAGCGTCTTGGCGCGGAGCGTCTTGTCGATCTGGTTGTTGCCGGTCCGCATCAGCTCGTCGTAGCGCGGGCTTTTCC
>JANOAY010000940.1:0-1619 GCA_031411375.1 Pedosphaera sp.
GGCGTAGCCCAGCCGCAGCATGCTGAAAAGCGGGGCGTGTGGTTTCAGGCGAGGCCGCTGCGGCTGGGCTGCGCCACAGCCGCGCTCCATCAAGGGCAGCGGTGCGGGTTTCAGGTTGCGCCCGCGCTTGAAGTCCGGCGGATTTGGTTTTTGGAATTTCTCCCGCCGCAGTGTTTCATCGCCGCATGTTCAAACCGACCGACTTGTTTGACCTCGCGCAAAGCGAGCACGCCGCCATCTTCGACGGCTGCGAGCACGCGTGGGACGCGCTCAAGAAGATCAAAGATTACCTCGCGAAGAACCTCCGCCCTGCCCTGCACAACTCCTGCCTCGGCAACGCCTGGGTCGGCGAGAATGTTTTCATCGGCGAAGGCACGGTGCTGGAGGACGGCGTGATGATCAAAGGCCCGGCGATCATCGGGAAGAACTGCCAGATCCGCCACAACGCCTACCTGCGCGAGGACGTGATCATCGGCGACGGCTGCGTGATCGGAAACTCGTGCGAGTTCAAGAACGCGCTGCTCTTCAACGGCGCGCAGGTGCCGCACTTCAGCTACGTGGGCGATTCCATTCTTGGTTACAAGGCCCACCTCGGCGCGGGCGTGAAAATTTCCAATCTCAAGCTCACGCCGGGAAACATCGGCGTGGAGTGGGAGAAGAAGATCATTGATACCAAGCTGCGGAAGTTCGGCGCGATGATCGGCGACCGCGCGGAAGTGGGCTGCAACGCGGTGCTCAATCCCGGCAGCGTCATCGGGCGCGACGCGCTGGTCTATCCGAACACGAACTGGCGCGGCGTGCTCGCGGCGAAGCACATCGCAAAAAACCGCGCGACAGTGGAAGTGTCGGCGCGGCGGTGAGATTTCATGGACCGGTTGGAACAGGAGGTTGGAAAACCTCCCGACCTGCCGACAGGAATGTCGGCGTTACGGCGTAACGCCGGCTTTCCAGCCAGCAGTGCGCGAGACATTCCTGTCTCGTGTTGATCGGTTTTCGCGCCAAAAAAAGCGGCGCCCACCTGGGCGCCGCATCGCGAGGTCAACCAACAGAACGAATCAGAAGTTAAACTCCACCTGCGCCCAGAACTTATGCACGTCGTAGCGCGCGGGCGCTTCCTTGCCGTCGTAGTAGGCGTATTTCGTCAGCACGGTCCAGTTTTTGCCGAACTTCTTCGACGCCTGGAGATTGATCTCCTGCCCGAGATCCACGCTCTCCTTGTCGGAATCGTACTTGTGATAGACGAGGCGCACCGGCACTTCCCACGGCAGCGTGACCTGGCCGAAGGCGTAGGCGTCGCGCAGCCCGTTCGCCGGCGTGGCGAGGAAGACATCCGCCCAGCCGTTGAAGGCGTGGAGCGTGGCGAGCGGCGTGCGGAAGCCGACATTGCCCGTGCCCGCCTCGTTCTCATCCGAGCCGAGTACTTCGTAACCCGCGCCAATGGACACAGGTTTCATCGTCGCGCTCAACTCCACGTTGTAATAATCCACCGCGTAATCCTGCGGGCTTTCCTTGTAGTCCGTCTGGTGGGCGTATTCCGCGCGGTAGCCGAGCGAAATCTTTTCCGTGATCGGCGCGGAACCGGCGAAATATGCGCCGTAGGTCGCACAGGAATTGGCAAA
>JANOAY010000941.1:0-5664 GCA_031411375.1 Pedosphaera sp.
GATTGAAATCATCGGCGCGTCCGGTCGCGGCACGGAATTGCGACAGTTGTTTGATCCGTTGCTTCGCGGTGAATTCAGCGAGCCAGTCGCGCTCCGCGTGTTCACTGCATTGAGTGACGCCGCCCGCCTGAGAAAAGCGAAGCCCGACGGCGATCTCGGCGCGTTGGGTTCGCTGCTCAAATCGGACAACCAGAAACTCCGCGTCGCCGCGTTGCAACTGGCCAGAGTCTGGAAGCTCGCCGCGCTCAGTCCGCAACTGGTTCAGGCCGCAGTCGCCGCGAAGTCTTCGCCCGATGAACGCGCTGCCGCCTTGTCCGCACTCCGCGCCATCGGCGGCGACGACACCCTCAAGCAGTTGCAAAAAATCATCAGCGAAACGCAATCATCCGAAGCCCGCCGCGCCGCTGTGGTGACATTGGCGAGCCTAGACTTTTCCGCCGCGCTGCCGGAAGTCGGCAACGCACTCAAGGCCACGACCGACGAAGCCGCAGCCACGGAATTCTGGCGCGAACTGCTCGCCATCAAAAACGCGGGCAAACAACTCACGGAGAAGTTGCCGACATTGGGATTGTCGCCCGAAGCCGCGCGCGTCGGCGCGCGAGTTGTGCGTGAAAGCAATAGGAATCCCGCACTGGCACAGGCTTTGGTGCAGATCGCCGGACTCACGCTTTCGGACAAGCAGCTTTCGCCAACGGAACTTCTCGCGCTCGCGCACGAAGCGGTTGCGAAAGGCGACGCCGCTCGCGGTGAACGCGTTTACCGTCGCGTGGAACTTGCGTGCGTGGTCTGTCATGCCATCGGCGGCGCGGGCGGAAAGGTCGGGCCGGACATGACCAGCATCGGCGCGAGCGCGCAGGCGGATTATCTCGTCGAGTCGTTGCTCTATCCGAACGCCAAGATCAAGGAAGGCTTTCACTCCTCGAACATCAGCACTAGGGACGATCAGGAACTCAGCGGCATCGTCGTGAAAGAGACGGACAAGGAACTCGTCATCCGCAACGCCGCCAATCAGGAAGTGTCCGTCGTGAAAGCCAACATCACGCAGCGCGTGAACGGCGGTTCGTTGATGCCGAGCGGACTCGTGGATGTGTTACTGCCGGAGGAACGGCTCGATCTCATCAAGTTTCTTTCTTCACTCGGCAAGCCCGGTGATTACGATGCGGCCAAGGGCGGCGTCGCGCGGCTCTGGCGGTTATATCACGCCACAAGCGGGAACGCGCATCTCGGAATGGAAGACGTGATCAATGGCGACTTCAAACGCGGCGAGTGGACACCGATCTTCACGCTCGTGAACGGCGATTTGTCGCGGGACATCTGCGACGTCACGATGCCGTCGCGCGGTGATTCGCGCGGTTTTTTTGCCGCGACGCAATTTCAATCCGCGAAAGGCGGCGCGGCAAAGTTCACTCTGGTTGGTGAAGCGAAAGCGGCGTGGCTGAACGGCGTTCCTCTCCAAGCGGGCGCGCACTTCAGCGGCGAACTCAAGCCTGGCACGAACACGCTCGTCCTCCAACTCGACGGCGCAAACCTGTCAGACGCGGTGAGATTGAGTTCAAACGACGTGACGTTTCTGACGAATTGAGCACATCCAAGCGAAAGCAACGGGACGGGAGAAACGCAGAGACGCGGAGAACGCTGAGGAACGCAGAGCTTGGCGGAGATTTAACCGCCCACCTTTCGGTGTTCTTCAACGGTTTCCTCCTCTGCGCCCCTCTGCGCCTCAGCGTTTCTCCCGGTTTATATCCATCCCTCAATTGAGGTATTTGCTCCCGCAGATCGGTTGCGTAGCCTCTGGCATTGCTTTACCCCATTTCGCATCGCGCATCATGACACGATCCAAGATGAATTATTTATTCGCACTCTCGCTCTTCATCGCGTTGACGGCGTCGGCGGCACAATTCAAGTTCGAGAATCAAACCCTCATCGTGCCAGACGGCTTCGAGGTGGAGTTGGTCACTTCGACAAATCTGGTGTCGCGACCAGTCTCCGGCTCCTTCGATGAGCAAGGGCGGCTTTACGTCACCGACTCTTCCGGCTCGAATGAAAAAGTGGAACTCCAGCTCGCGAATCCCAATCATCGCGTGCTGCGCTTGGAAGACACCGACGGCGACGGCAAGTTCGACAAGAGCGTCGTGTTCGCGGACAAGATGATGTTCCCGGAAGGTTGCCTGTGGTACGACGGCTCGCTCTACGTCGCCGCGCCGCCGAGTATCTGGAAACTCACCGACACGAATAACGACGGCTTTGCGGACGTGCGCGTGGAATGGCATCAGGGCAAGACGCTGACCGGATGCGCGAATGATCTGCACGGGCCATTTCTCGGACCGGACGGCTGGATTTACTGGTGCAAAGGCGCGTTCGCGGAGCAGACCTACGAGGTCAATGGCAAACCGTTCAAGAGCCGCGCCGCGCACATTTTCCGCGCCCGACCCGACGGCTCGCGGCTGGAAGCGGTGATGACCGGCGGCATGGATAATCCGGTCGGCCTCGACTTCACGGCAGAAGGTGAACGGATTTTGTGCGGCACATTCTTTGATCGAGAAGTGCCCGGCCATCGGGACGGACTCATTCACGCGATCTACGGCGGTGTCTATGGCAAGGTGAACGATGTGCTCGACGGACACAAACGCACCGGCGATCTCATGCCCGTGATGACGCACATGGGTGCTGCCGCGCCGTGCGCCGTCATCCGCTACAAGTCGGGAGTGTTCGGCGAGGAGTTTCGCGACAACCTGTTTTGCTGCCAGTTCAACTTACGCAAAGTTTCGCGCCACATCCTCAAGCCGGACGGTGCAACGTTCAAAACCACCGACAGCGATTTTCTTGTTTCCGACAGCACGGACTTTCATCCGACCGATGTGATCGAGGACGCCGATGGCAGCCTGCTCGTGATTGACACGGGCGCGTGGTATAAGCTGTGTTGTCCGACCTCGCAACTCGCCAAACCCGACGTGCTCGGTGCGATTTACAGAATCCGCCGCAAAGGCATGACGCGCGTGGACGATCCGGGCGATACGAAAATTCCTTGGGCGAAATCAACGCCGACGGCATTGACTGCTTTGCTTTCGCTGGATCGCCCCGTGACCGTGGAGCGCGCAATTCAGGAATTGGTGAAGCGTGGAACAGAGTCCATCCCCGCGCTCGTGGAAGTTTTGAAGCAGTCAAAGAACCTAGACGCGCGCAGGAATTCCGTTTGGGCGTTGACGCGAATTGACAATCCAAAAGCGCGCTGGGCTGTGTATTCCGCGTTTCCATCAGGCCCAAACTCTCAACTGTCGCCGGATGATTCGGCAGTTCAGGTCGCCCTGTATTCGGTGGGACTTTGGCGCGATTGGAATCGGATCGTCGCGGGTGAGTTTGATTCCTTCTGGGCGGTCGTTGCGCTTTCCGATGCGTTGCAAGGTCAGAATGTCGCGTTGCAAAGAACCGCCATCGAAACTTGTGGCCGGACGGCATCGGACACGAATCACGCGGTTCGCCTGTTACTCGGCAGCGCGGATCATGATTCTCACAATCTGCTGCGGAGACGTGATCGTGTTCTTGAACACTCGTTCACCTACGCGCTCATCGAACTTAACAATCCGGCGATGACGGCGGCGGGGCTGACGAACCAGTTCATGCAACGCCTCGCCTTGATCGCGCTCGATCAGATGGACGCGGGCAGCTTGAAATCCGGGCAAGTGCTGCCGTTTCTCAACTCAACAAATGCCGAGATGCGGACGACCGCCGCCTGGGTCGCGGGACATCATCCTGAATGGGGCGGCGCGCTGGCGGAATTTTTCAGCGAACGACTCGCCGCGAAAATAGTGAGCGATAAAGACCGTCAGGAACTGGAGCAGCAACTCGCGCAGTTCGCAGGCAACGACGCGATTCAGCAACTCATCGCCGAAACCCTGAACGCGGAAGCCACACCCGCAGTCACGCGGCAGCTGCTGCTGCAATTGATGGCTCGCGCCGGTTTGAAGCAAGCACCGAAGGGCTGGGCCGAAGCGGTGCGCGCGGCACTGGAGCAGAGTGACGAGACCATAGTCCGCGCGGCCACCGCCACGGCCCGCGCTCTCGGCCAGATCAAAACCAATCCGCCACAGTTCGCAGCGCAACTGCATCGCCTCGCGCGCGACCCAGCCCGGCCCGACGATTTGCGGCTGGACGCGCTGGCCGGGCTGCCGCGCGGATTCGGCCCGATTGAACCAAGTTTGCTGGAGTTTCTCTGCGCGAACCTTGACTCGTCAAAATCCGTGGCGCGGCGCAGCGCGGCGGTGAGCGCGTTGACGAAGCTGAAGTTGAGCGACGATCAATTGCTCACGCTCGCCAGCACGCTCAAGACCGCCGGGCCGCTGGAAGTTTCCAAACTGCTCGCCACATTCGAGCAGACGACCAGCGAAGCCGTCGGCCTGCTGCTCGTCGCCGCGCTCCATGAATCGAAAGGTTTGTTCGGCATCAATCCGGGCGCGCTCAAAATGTTGATCGTAAAATATCCGCCAGCGGTGCAAGTCGGCGGCGGCGCATTGGTCGCCTTGCTCAATGTGGATGAAGCGAAGCAGCGGGCGCATTTGGAGGAGTTGATCGCGACGCTGCCCAAGGGGGAAATGCGCGGCGGTCAGGCCGTGTTCAATAGCCCGAAGGCGGCGTGTGCGGCCTGTCACCAGATCGGCTACCTCGGCGGCAAGGTCGGGCCGGACTTGACGAAGATCGGCTCGATACGAACCGAGCGCGACTTGCTGGAAGCCATCGTTTATCCGAGCGCCAGTTTTGTCCGCAGCTACGAGCCGATCATGGTGATGACCAAATCAGGCGAGGATTACAGCGGGGTGTTGAGCAAGGATGCGCCGGATGAAATCGTGCTCGCCACCGGACCGAACGCCGAAGTGCGCGTGCTGCGTTCCGACATTACGGAGATGCGGATCGGGCAGGTGTCGGCGATGCCCTCGGGCTTGGATGAACAACTCACGAAACAGGAACTGGCCGATCTCCTCGCGTTTCTGAAAGCGGCGAAGTGAATTGGCCTTGATGAGTCATTGTCCCCGACGATTCCCATACTGCACCGTCCGCAAAACTATTTTGCCGCTGACTTCGCCCCGGACTTTGCATCTGTATGAGGCACGTCATCGGCCACGGACATGAAGCCCATGAACATTTCGTTCCAGCTTTGTAATCCCCAGGCGACGGTTTTGGTGGCGTCGGGATTGAAGGGATTTGTCGGTGAGTTGTCATGCGCGCCGGTGCAAAGCATCCAGGTTCCGGCGGGAACGTGCTTGGGTTCGGCGAGGCGATAGCTGGTCTGCCAGTTGAAGTCGTAATGCGGCACGGAGAGCAGCGTCTCGCGTTTTCCGTCCGGATAGAGAAGCTGGAACTTGAACCACGACCCGCGAAAGTGCATATGCGGACTGAGGTCGTAAATGACGGCGTCCTTCTTGAAACAGTAAAAGCAAAAGTGCTCCGCGTTCTTGTCGCCCGGCTGGATTTCAAAATCACGCACCTCACTCGCGCGCACTTCAAGACGGCGTTGCGCGGGTTCTTTCGCAAGGTAAAGCCCGATCTCGCTCTGATCGGTCGTGGCCTCGCCCGTGGTCGTGTAGTGCAATTCAAAGTTGAAGCGCGAACCTTTCGGCAGAAAAACACCCGTGCCTTCGGGAAACTCGCTCGCGGTCAGACCCGGCACCC
>JANOAY010000942.1:0-4832 GCA_031411375.1 Pedosphaera sp.
CTCGTTCGACGTGAAGGTCAGCGCCGAGCACGGCGGGAAAACCTCGCGCTGGGAATACGATTCCTACGAGGGCCGCACGACGATGACAGCGGAAGCGGTGAAGAACTCCGGCATCGCCATCGAAACGTCCGGCCCCGCGAAAATCAAAACGACCATCAAGGTCAATGGCCGCGTCATCCCCAATGAAGAACACATGACGCACGTCATTCCGCGTTATCCGGGCATCGTGAAGAATATTACCAAACGTCTCGGCGAAGCCGTGGCGAAGGATGAAGTCATGGCCGTCGTCGAGAGCAACGAAAGTCTGCAACCCTACAAGGTCAAATCCTCCATCGCCGGAACCGTCATCAAGAAGGCGGTGACGCAGGGCGAATTCGTGAAGGAAGGCGACGCGATTTACACCGTGGCCGATCTCGGCACGGTCTGGGTGGATTTGAATGTTCACCGCAAGGACTTCGACAAGCTCAAGGTGGGCGAAGTGGTGACCATCTTCGCGGGCGAAGGCATGACCAACGCCACGGGCACGGTGAGTTACATCTCGCCGTTCGGCGCGGAAGACACGCAGACGATGCTGGCGCGGGTGGAGTTGCCGAACCCGCAGGGCGTGTGGCGTCCGGGCCTGTTCGTCACCGGCGAAATCGTGGTGGAGGAAACGACCGTGCCCGTGGCGGTGAAAGCCAGTGCGCTTCAGACCTTCCGCGATTGGGACGTGGTGTTTATGGCGGACGGCGGCATGTTTGAAATCGCCATTCTGGAACTCGGTCGGCGCGATGGCGAATGGGCGGAAGTGATTTCCGGCCTGAGCGCGGGTCAGAAATACGCCGCCGAAAACAGTTTCATCATCAAGGCCGACATCCTGAAGTCCGGCGCGTCGCACGATCATTGAACCAACCTGATTCGCCATGACCCACACCATTTTCAAATTCACCCTCTCAGCGGCGGTGCTGGTCGCCGTTTCGGAAATTGCCAAACGCAGTTCGCTGCTCGGCGGGCTGCTGGCGTCGCTGCCGCTGACTTCGTTGCTGGCGTTCATCTGGCTGTGGCAGGACACGCGCGACGCCACCAAAGTCGCCGCGCTGTCCACGAGCATTTTATGGCTCGTGCTGCCATCGCTGGTGTTGTTCCTCGCGCTGCCCATCCTGCTCAAGCGCGGTGTGCAGTTTTATCCGGCGCTCGGCCTGGCCGTTGTCGCCATGCTGGCCTGCTACGGCGTGATGCTGGCCGTGCTCGGCAAACTCGGCGTCAAACTTTGAACCTCCTCAATTGAAATTATGAAAATCATCCCTCTCTGCTGTCTTTGGATGTCGGCGCTTCCCGCCCTGGCCGCGTCGCTCGACACCAACCGCATCGACCAGATCACCGGCCTCAAAGGAACGTGGAACGCCACGGAAGGCGTCTTCAAAGTGACGCAGCCGCGCAACGAGGTGGCGGTGAAAGTCGATGAGTGGAAGATGCCGCCCTTCATGGGGCTGACGTCGTGGGCCGCGTTTCAAGCCGGAAAGAAAGAGTCGGCGATGGTCATGGGCGACTTCGTGCTGTTCGAGGACGAGGTGAATCCCGTGATGAGCGCCGCGCTGGAGAACGGACTCGAAGTGACCGCGCTGCACAACCACTTCTTCCACGCCGAGCCGCAGGTTTATTTCATGCACATCGGCGGCGAGGGTACGGTGGAGAAACTCGCGGGCGGTGTGAAGGCGGCGCTGGCGAAGATGAAGGAAATCCGCGCGGCCAGTCCGCAGCCCGCGAAGTCCTTCGGCGGCGGCATCCCGGAGCAGAACGCCATCAGCGCTGCACCGCTCGCCGAGTCGTTCACGGCCACGCCGCAGGTGAAGGACGGCATGGTGAAGTTTGTCTTCGGTCGCGTGACGCGGATGGAGTGCGGCTGCGCCATCGGCAAGGAAATGGGCGTGAACACCTGGGCCAGCTTCGGCGGCACGGATGACAACGCGGTGGTGGACGGCGATTTCGCGTGTCAGGAGAACGAGCTTCAGGCGGTGCTCAAAAGTTTGCGCGGCGCGGGCATCCACATCGTCGCGATTCATCACCACATGATTCACGAGACGCCGCGCCACGTGTTCCTGCACTACTGGGGGCGCGGCAAGGCGATGGATTTGGCGAAGGCCATCCGCCTCGCGCGCGGTGAGCAGACCAAAGTGGCCGCTGCCGCCGCACGGGCGGAAGGCGGGTTCAAGGAAATCAACGTCGCGGACTTCGAGAAACGCCGTCTAAAAAAAGCCCCGGTGCTCGACGTGCGCAGCGCGGAGGAATTTGCCAAAGGCCACGTCACCGGCGCCATCAACCTCAACATCCATTCGCCCGACTTCGCCGCGAAGGCCGCGCAGTTCGACAAGAAGAAGCCCATCCTGGTGAACTGCCACGTCGGTTCGCGCGGCGCAATTGCGGCGGCGGAACTGAGCAAGCTCGGTTTCAAAAGCGTCTTCAATCTCGAAGGCGGCGTGGACGCCTGGGAGAAGGCCGGGAACCACGCGGAGAAGTAATCCTGAACACCACGCCGGATGCCAGAGGCACATCAATCGAATCGAAAAGTAAATTTACCTTCACCGCTTATGCTCGAACGAATCATCCATTTCTCCATCCGCCAGCGTTGGTTCATCCTCATCGGCACCGCGGCCATCGCCGCGCTGGGCATCTACAATTACCAGCGCCTCACGATTGACGCCGTGCCGGACATCACCAACGTCCAGGTGCAGATCAATACGGAAGCGCCGGGCTACTCGCCGCTGGAAGCCGAGCAGCGCATCACCTTTCCGGTCGAGACGGCGATGGGCGGATTGCCGCACCTCGAATACACGCGCTCCGTCTCGCGCTACGGACTCTCGCAAGTCACCGTCGTCTTCAAGGACGGCACGGATATTTACTTCGCGCGCCAGCTCGTCAACGAACGCATCCAGGAAGTGAAGAGCAAACTGCCGCCGGGCATCGAACCGTCGCCCGGCCCGATCACCACGGGCTTGGGCGAGATTTACATGTTCAACGTCGAAGCCGAAGCGGGGGCGCGCAATGCCGAGGGAAATGAAATCACGCCGACGGACCTGCGCACCGTGCAGGATTGGATCATCAAGCCGCAGTTGCGCAACGTGCCCGGCGTCATTGATGTCAATTCCATCGGCGGCTTCGTGAAGCAATATCACGTCACGCCGCATCCCGATAAACTGCGCGCTTACGGCCTGACCTTCCGCGACTTGATGACGGCGCTGGCGGACAACAACGCCAACATCGGCGCGGGCTACATCGAACGGAACGGCGAACAGTATCTCATTCGCAGTCCCGGTCAGGTCGCGGGCATCGCGGACATCGAGCAAATCGTGGTCGGCAATCGCGCGGGCATTCCGATTCACCTGGATGATGTCGCCGACGTTTTTCTCGGCAAGGAACTCCGCAACGGCGCGGCGACGAAGAACGGAACGGAAGTCGTCCTCGGCACGGTCTTCATGCTCATCGGCGAGAACAGCCGCACCGTATCCGTCCGCGTGCATGACAAGATGGCCGAGATCAACAAGTCGTTGCCCGAAGGCATCGTCGCCAAAACCGTCTATAACCGCACCGACCTGGTCAACGCGGCCATCCAGACCGTAAAGAAGAACCTCTTTGAAGGCGCGGTGCTGGTCATCGTGATTCTGTTTGCGCTGCTCGGCAACATCCGCGCCGCGCTCATCACGGCGCTCGTCATTCCGCTTTCGATGCTTTTCACCATCACGGGCATGGTCGGCTCAAAAATCAGCGGCAACCTGATGAGCCTCGGCGCGCTCGACTTCGGCCTTATTGTGGACGGCGCGGTCATCATCGTGGAGAACTGCATCCGGCGGCTTGGCGACGAACAGCACAAATTAAAGCGCCTGCTCACGCGCCCGGAGCGCTTCGAGGTCGTGCGCGCCGCCACCAAGGAAGTCGTCCGCCCAAGCTTCTTCGGCGTGTTCATCATCATGGTGGTCTATCTGCCCATCCTCAGTTTGCGCGGCGTCGAGGGCAAAATGTTTCACCCGATGGCCTACACCGTCATCATGGCGCTGGCCGGCGCGATGATTTTTGCGGCGACGTTCATTCCCGCCGCCATCGCCCTGTGTCTGAGCGGGAAGATTTCCGAGAAGGAGAACTTTCTGATGCGCGGAGCAAAAGCGGTTTATCAGCCGCTGCTGAAATTCTGCCTGCACTTTCGCGGCGCGGCGGCGGTCGCGGCGGTGGTCCTGGTCGTGATCAGCGGGATTGTCGCTTCTCGCATGGGTACGGAATTCATTCCCAGCCTGGATGAAGGCGATGTGGCGATGCACGCCCTGCGCATCCCCGGCACGAGCCTGAGCCAGGCCATTGAAATGCAACACGCGCTGGAACGACGGCTCGAACAATTCCCAGAGGTGAAAATTGTTTTCGCCAAAATGGGCACGGCGGAAATCGCGACCGACCCGATGCCGCCCAGCGTCGCCGACGGATTCATCATCATGAAACCGCGCAAGGAATGGCCCGACCCAAAAAAGTCGAAGGCGAAACTCGTCAGCGAACTGGAAGCGGCGGTGAAGGAAATTCCCGGCAACAATTACGAGTTCACCCAGCCGATTCAGATGCGCTTCAACGAACTCATCGCGGGCGTGCGCAGCGATGTGGCCGTGAAACTGTTCGGCGAGGACTTGGCCGTGTTGCAGCAAACCGGCAAGCTGATCGAAAAGGAGATGAAGACCATCCCCGGCGCGTCCGACGTGAAGCTGGAGCAGACCACCGGCCTCCCGCTGATGAGCATCACGCCCAAACGCGAAGCCCTCGCGCGCTACGGCCTGAGCGTCGCCGCGCTTCAGGAAGTCATCGAGATCGCGCTCGGC
>JANOAY010000943.1:0-1638 GCA_031411375.1 Pedosphaera sp.
CTTCCACTTACCCTTGAAGATGAGATGCATGGAGCCGTCCAGCATGATGACTTCGTGAACCAACCCGGAGCTTCGTCGACCATTGTGATCCAATCCGGTGGTTCTGTCCCACACGACGGCGAGTTGAGGATCGTCATCTTCGCGCAATCCTTCAACGTAATGCCAGCCACAGGACTGCGGTGATAGAAACCCGTCCCGCGCCAGCGCCGCATCAATGTCAGCCTGGGCGAGATGCTTTCCACGGAGGATGCTTTTTACGCTGTATGGATCACCATTAGTCCAGATGAGGCTGAACGATCGTTCAGGCGTCGCACCGCCTTTGGGCAACCAACCATCGTGATCGTGGGCGTAAAGTCGGAGAGTCAATCCAATGACTTTGGAACATGAGTGGCTGTGTCCGTAGGGAAACTGATTGTTCCATACGAACTTGAGCGCGATCACGCCAACGATCCCCACGGCTGCTAGAATTCCAACCCACCGCAAGTAAGGTCGCCGCTCTGGTTTCCTGAATGACCGTTGTTCGAGCTCCGCCATTGGGCAACGTGCTACAACACGCCCACCGCCTTGAGCGTCGCCTTCAACACGTCCTTGTTCTTCGCGCTCATCGGCACGATCGGGAGGCGGTATTCCTCTTCCATCATGCCCCGCATGGCGAGCGCGGCTTTGACGGGAACCGGGTTGGTCTCGATGAACAAGTCTTTGAACAGAGGATAAAACTTCGCGTGCAGCTTTTGCGCTTCGGAAATTTTGCCGGCGGCGAAGGCGTTGACCATGCGCGAGACTTCGCGCGGGATGACGTTCGACGCGACGCTGATCACGCCATTCGCACCCACGGCCATGAAGGGCAGGGTGAGCGAATCGTCGCCGCTCATAATCTCGAACTTCGTTCCGAGCGCGGCGCGCAACTGACTCACTCGGTCTGCGTTGCCGCCCGCTTCCTTGATGCCGACGATGGTTTTGTGCGCCGCCGCGAGGCGCTTCACGATGTCCACGCCGATCTCGATGCCGCAGCGTCCGGGGATGCTGTAGAGCATGAGCGGCAGCTTCGTCGCCTGTGCGATCGCGCTGAAATGCTGGAACAAACCTTCCGGCGTGGGCTTGTTGTAATAGGGCGCGACTTGCAGCGAGCCGTCCGCGCCCGCTTCCTCGGCGGCCTTGGTCAGGTAGATGGCTTCGCTGGTCGAGTTGCCGCCGGTGCCCGCGAGCACTTTGATTTTCTTCGCCGCGAATTGCACGGCGAGTTCGATGACGCGGATGTGCTCCTCGTAATCGAGCGTGGGCGATTCGCCAGTGGTGCCGACGGGCACGATGCCGTCCACGCCGCCTTTGATTTGCGACTTCACGAGGCGCTCGAGCGCGGGTTCGTCCAAGACGCCGTTGCGAAACGGCGTCACGATGGCGGTGTAGGTTCCAGTGAACATGATCAATTAAGTCCGCGTAACGTCGCAAATCACCGGGGCGATGCCAGCCTGAATTTTTGCCGGCATCACACGGCCGCGAAAATCTTTGACCGCCATATTGATTTGCGAAACTCGACGCCTATAGTCGCGCCGACTTGACCAAGCAACATGAGTGATACTGCCGCTTCTGGCGCGACGTGGAACATTGATTCCGCGCGCAACCTCTACAACATCCAGC
>JANOAY010000944.1:0-3512 GCA_031411375.1 Pedosphaera sp.
TTCCTGCGCCGTTTGCGCACACTGCTCGACACACACATCAAGCCGCCCGGCACTCCGCCCGGTTCGACCCTGCTGGAGCAGCGCATCCTGGCCAACCGCGATTTGATCGCGGAAGAAGCCATTCGTGACCGCGCGTGGTGGGGCTGGCCCGGCGTGGGCGGGCAGAACAATTTCGCGCAAGGCATCGGCATCACCAACGGCGTGAATGATCTGCTGCAACAATTCATCCATGTTCGCCGCCAGCACTTCTACGTCACGCACAACGTGACCAACACCGCGCGTCCGCTCTTCAACGGCGTGATCAATCCGGCGTCGAACACCGTCGCGGGCCTCCCGGCGGCGCAGGCTTCCAACCTCGTCGTGCTCGTCGGCACGATGGATTTCAAACCCGCCTCCGGCAACCAGGGCCACGAGTACATCCAAGTCACGAATCCGAATCCCGTCGCGGTGGACATCTCGGGCTGGCGTTTGAACGGCGGCGTGGATTTCACCTTCAAGCCCGGCACGATCATTCTCTCGAACAGTTCGATCTACGTCACCGCCGACCGCAACGTCTTCAAGACCCGCACCGTCGCGCCGCGCACGAACCAGGCGCTCTTCGTCGTCGGCAATTACCAGGGCACCCTCGACGCGCGCGGCGAAATCGTGCAACTGCTCGACGAGAACAACCGCCTCGTCCACACCAACGGCTACGTCCCGAACCCCAGCCTCGCGCAGCAATATCTCCGCATCACCGAGCTGATGTACAATCCCGCCGCACGCCCCGGCGACGGCTATCCCGTCGGCGAGTACGAATATCTCGAACTCAAGAACACGGGCCCCAGCGTGATGAATCTCATCGGCGTTCACTTCACGAACGGCCTCACCTTCGCCTTCACCGCCGGCAGTTTCATCACGAGCCTTGATCCCGGCCAGACTGCGGTGCTGGTGAAGAACGGCGCGGCCTTCGTCTCGCGCTACGGCACCGATCCCCTGATCGCGGGCGTCTATGCCGGCACGCTCGACAACGCGGGCGAGCGCGTGAAGCTCGATGACAGCGTGGGCGAGCAGATTCTCGATTTCAGTTATAACAACACCTGGTATCCCATCACCGACGGCCTCGGTCTTTCGCTCGTGATCGTGAACGAGAACGCCGCGTGGGATACGTGGGGCGACAAATCAAGCTGGCGGCCCAGCAGCGTCGAGGGCGGCTCGCCCGGCACGAACGATCCCGCGCCCGCCGTCTTCGCGCCCGTGCTGGTCAGCGAAGTCCTCGCGAACAGCGTGTTGCCCGCCGTGGATTTCATCGAACTGTGGAACCACTCCACCAACACCGCCGACGTGAGCGACTGGTGGATTTCCGACGACTTCTTCACGCCGAAGAAATACCGGCTGCCCGCCGCAACGACGATTGCGCCCGGCGGCTTCCTCGTCCTCAGCGAGCCGCAGTTCAACACCGGCCCGACGGCGTTCTCATTCAGTTCGGCGGGCGACGAGGCCTACGTTTTCTCCGGCGATGCGGCGGGGAATCTCACCGGCTACTTTCACGGCTTCAGCTTCGGCGCGTCCGAGACGGGCGTGACCTTCGGCTACTATTTGCCGAGCGATGGCGACGAGCAGTTCGTGGCGCAAGTCACCGCCACGCCCGGCGCAACGAATGCGCTCCCGCGCGTCGGCCCGCTGATCGTCAGCGAGATCATGTATCACCCGGCGGACGTGCTCGTGGGCACGAACCTCGTGGACGATCCGCTCCACGAATTCATCGAACTGCACAACATCACGGACGACGCGGTGACGCTGTTTGATCCCGCGTTCCCGACGAACCGCTGGACCCTCACCGACGCGGTGACGTTCACCTTCGGCACGAACACCATTCCCGCCGGCGGCTACCTGCTGGTCGTGAGTTTTGATCCGACGACGAACGCCGCCATGCTCACGTCCTTCCGCAACTGGTACGGACTCGACACGAACCTGCCCATCTTCGGCCCGTGGAGCGGCACGCTGAACAACGCGGACGACGCGGTGAAATTGCGCCGCGCCGATTCCTCGGGCACCAACGTCACGCATCCGCTCTTCGAGGAAGTCCATTACCACGACACCGCGCCGTGGGACTCGGTGGCCGACGGCATCGGCGCGTCGCTCCAGCGCGTCGTCCCGGGCGATTTCGGCAATGACCCCACGAACTGGGTGGCCGCCCTGCCCTCCCCCGGCGCGGCCTTCGCCGGTGGCGTGCCGCCGGTCGTCACGCAGCAGCCGTCGAACGCCACGGTGTTCGCCGCCGGTTCGGCCGGCTCGTCGCAGTTCTATCTGTTCGGCACCACGAACTTCACCGCCGCCGTCAGCGGCAGCGGGCTGAGTTATCAATGGCGCTTCAACGGCTCGCCGATCTACGGCGCCACGAACGGCACGCTCGTGCTCACCAACATCTCGCTCGCGAACGCCGGCCTCTACAGCTTCGTGGCCTACGGCGGCTCCGGCTCCGTGCAAAGCTCGAACGCGCTCCTCACCGTCATCGCGCCGCTTCGCATCACGCTCCAGCCCGCGTCGCAGAACGTGCTGCCGAACGCGACCGTGAACCTCAGCGTCTTCGCCGTGGGCAACGGCGCGCTCCGTTACCAGTGGCGCTTCAACGGCGGCGACATCGTCGGCGCGACCAACGCGTCCTACAGTTTCAACGGCGCGAACCCCGGGCTGAACGGGAACTACTCCGTGCGCCTGGATGATGACTACGGCTTCCTCGTCAGCTCGAACGCGCTCATCACCGCGCCCTACCTGTACTTCACCGTGCAGCCCACGAACCAGAACGTGATCCCCGGCACCAACGTCACGCTCACCTCCGCCGTGCTCGGCTACGGCAACGTCACCTACCAATGGCGTTTCAATGGGACGAACCTCGCGGGCGCGACCAATGCCAGCCTCAGTTTCACCGGCGCGAACCTGACGAATCACCACGGCGATTTCTCCGTCGTGGCCTCGGATGATTTTACGAACACCGTCAGCACGAACGCCTTCATCTACGTGCTGGTGCGGCCCGGCTACGTCGTGCCGCTCGCCGCGCGCAGCGTGCTCCAGGGCAGCACCTTCACCCTCAATGTCGTGGTCACCGGCGCGCCCCCGATCTGGTATCGTTGGATCCGCGCCAGCGCGCCCTTCGCCACCACCTCGGTGCCGTTCATCACCATCACCAACTATCAGGTCACGAGTCTGCCCACCTCGCAGTTCCGCGTCGGTGCCACCAATGCCGCCGCGCCCGGCGGCGTCTTCAGCCCCATCGCCGGCAACATCATCATCACCATGATCAACGACTTCGATGGCGATGGCCTCGCCGACGCCTGGGAAGCCGCCTTCTTCGGCAACAGTTCCACCAACTCCGCCGCCAACGCCGCGCTCGACACCGATGGCGACGGCATGACCAACCTCGACGAGTACCGCGCCGGCACCAACCCGACCAACGCCCTGAGCCTGCTCAAAGTGATCTTCACCGAGACGAACGCGGGCGTGTTGAGCTTCGTGGCCCAGACCGGCCTGACCTA
>JANOAY010000945.1:0-3111 GCA_031411375.1 Pedosphaera sp.
GGTGGACATCTCGACCATCGCCGGCAACAACGGCGCGGGCACCAGCCGCTCCGTGGTCATCACCAACGTCTCGGTCGGCGACTTCATTGACATCTCGCTCGACCCGAACGGCCCCGGCAACACGACCGACGACGGCTCGGACGGCTCGGCCATGACGGCGACCATTCGCGGCACGCCCACGCTCACCTCCTCGGTGGCGACGAGCATTCAGAGCGCGATGCAGGGCGTGAACTCGGTGGCCTACCTGCGGATTCCTTTCGAGGTGAGCAACCCGTCCGCGATCAATTTCCTCACCCTGCGGATGCGTTACGACGACGGCTTCGTGGCCTACTTGAACGGCGTGCAAGTCGGCGCGCGCAACGCCATTGATCTCCAGAATCCGCTCACTTGGAACTCCGTGGCCACGACGAACCGCGCGGACGCGGACGTGAACTCGTGGGAGAACATTGACATCACGGCGTTCAAAGGACTGCTCCAGCCCGGCACGAACTGGCTGGCCTTCCACGGGCTGAACGTGCATCCGCTGGACTCGGACTTCTTGATCCTGCCGGAGCTGCGCGGGCTGGCCGTGTCCTTCGGCACGAACGGCGGCTACTTCGGCACGCCTACGCCCGGTTCGGCGAACGGCAGCGCCTCGACCAATCTTGGCCCGCTCGTCTTCGAAGCCTTTCATGCGCCGAACGTGCCGCTCGACAGCGAAGACCTCGTTGTGAGCGCGCGCGTCGCCAAGTCCTTCCACAACCTGAGCAACGTCACGATGATTTACCGCGTGGCCTACAGCAACGAGGCCACCCTGCCCATGCTCGACAACGGTTTGAACGGCGACGCCGCGGCAGGCGACGGCATTTACAGCGCGGTCATCCCGGCCAGTGCCGCGCGGATCGGCCAGATGATTCGCTACGCCATCAGTGCGCAGGACATTCGCACGAACCTCACGCGCTACCCGCCTTACACCGACCCGCTGACCATGCCGCAGTATTTCGGCACCGTGGTGCTGGTGCCCCAGACGAACGCGCTGCCGATTCTCCACACCTTCATGCTGAACCCGGCGGCGACGGAAGGGAACGCCGGCGGGCGCGGTTCGTTGTTTTACAACGGGCAGTTCCGCGACAACGTCGAGATGACCCTGCACGGCCAGAGTTCCGAGGGCTTCCCGCGCAAGAGCCAGAACATCAACCTCAATCCCGGCTACAAGATGACGATCAAGGAGGGCGCGCCCGACGTGAGCGACTTCGCCATCCTTTCCACGTGGGCGGACCGCGTGCACACCCGCAACAACGTGAACATCGAGATTTACGACAAGGCCGGCGGCGCTCCGCCGCACTACGCCGTCCCGGTCCGCATCCATCGCAACGAGGCTTTCCACATGGTCGGCAACATCATGGAACAGGGCGACGAGGAGTATCTCGAACGCATCGGCTACGATCCGAACGGCGCGCTCTACAAGATGTACAACACCTTCACCGGCGCGGCGGGCAACGAGAAGAAGACGCGCCGCACCGAGGGCACCCAGGACTTGCAGGATTTCTACAACGCCATCGCCGTGGCGGGCGACGTGAACACGCGCACCAGCTACCTCTGGGACAACGTGAACCTGCCCAACATGATTGATTTCCTGGCGGCCAAAGCCATCAGCAGCGACCACGACTGCTGCCACAAAAACTATTACTACTACCGCGACAGCGCCGGCTCCGGCGAATGGTACGCCCTGCCCTGGGACTTCGACCTGAGCCTCGGCCACGTCTGGATCAGCGGCCCGGGCTATTTCAGCGACACCATTACCACCAACCTCGGCGTCGGCACGGGCAACAACAACACGCAGTTCGCGCTCATGTGGGCGAACCCCGAGCTGAAGGCCATGTGGATGCGCCGCATCCGCACGCTCATGGACACGGTGCTGCAACCCGTGGGCACGGCCACGAACGCGGACTGGCTCCGCAGCCGTTTCGATTACTGGGCCGACCTGGCGCGCGCGGACTCCGCCATTGACAAGGCCAAGTGGGGCGGCGCGGCCTGGACCGCGCCGGCCTACGGCCCGGCCAATCCCACCACCGGCGATCCGACGAACAATTTTGAAATCGAGCTGTCGCGCCTGAAAAACTTCTACGTGCCCGGCCGGCGCGAATACATGTATCTGCCCGCGACTCTGAGCGCGAACGGCATCCCCAACGCCCAGCCGACCAACATCGTCATCAACTTCGGCGGCATCGAATACAACCCCGCCTCGACCAACCAGGCGCAGGAATACATCGAGCTGATCAACACGAACGCTTTCCCCGTGGACCTCTCCGGCTGGAAGATCAAGGGCGCGGTGGAGTTCACCTTCGCCTCCGGCACCGTGGTCTTCACCACCAACCGCGTCTATGTCACGCCGGACGTGAAAGCCTTCCGCGCGCGCACCACCGGCCCGCGCGGCGGCCAGCGCCGCCTCGCCGTCGGGCCGTTCAAGGGCCAGCTCTCCGCCCGCGGCGAAACGCTCGTGCTCGTCACGCCCGCCGGCGTGACCAATAGCTCCATCACCTACGTCGGTGCGCCCAGCCTCGCGCAGCAATATCTCCGCATCACCGAGATCATGTATGCGCCGCCGCTCGTCGCGGGCGCTCCGTTCGCGCGTGAGGAGTATGAGTATCTGGAGCTGAAAAACATCTCGACCAATCTCGCGATCAACCTCACCGGCGTTCACTTCACGAACGGCGTGGACTTCACCTTCTCCGCCGCGAACCGCACCAACCTCGCCCCCGGGGAAGTCCTGATCCTCGCCAAGAATCTCTCGGCCTTCGCGCAGCGTTACCCTGCCGTCACCAATCGCACCGGCCCGTTCATCGGCACGCTGGACAACGCGGGTGAGACCATCCGCCTCGATGACGCGGTGGGCGAAAAGATTCTGGAGTTTGTCTACAACAACACTTGGTACCCGATCACCGACGGACTCGGCCTCTCGCTCGTCATCGTGAACGAGAACGCGCCCTTCAATACCTGGGGCGACAAGGTCTCGTGGCGTCCGAGCGGCGCTTACCAAGGCTCGCCCGGCGCGGGCGACGCGCCCGCCGCCCAGTTCGCCGGCGTCCTCGTCAACGAAGTCCTCACGCACACCGACCTGCCCGTCGTGGA